>CAIXFE010000038.1 GCA_903918675.1 uncultured bacterium | reverse complement strand
TGGTGGGTGATATAGGACTCGAACCTATGACCCCCTGCTTGTAAGGCAGATGCTCTAACCAACTGAGCTAATCACCCATAACACACTTCGTGTGAATTTTAAATTCTAAATTTTGAATTTTGAATGTAGGTATTTTTTTTATTTACTCGATCATTTAACATTAAACATTCAACATTAAGCATTCAACATTAAGCATTCAACATTAAGCATTAATTTAATTCGGTCCCACGGGGAATTGAACCCCGGTTGCAGGATTGAAAGTCCCGTGTCCTAACCACTAGACGATGAGACCAGTTAGGATTATATACCAGTTGTGTAGTGAAGATATCTAAATTCGGAATGGAAGGGACTCGAACCCTCGACCTTCCGCGTGACAGGCGGACGTTCTAACCAGCTGAACTACCACTCCAAATAAGATGGATACTTGTTTTTATTTTTTTACCTTAGACTCGAACTTTATCCGCCTCTGGCGGACCTCGACCTGGCCGGCACGCCGGCCCGTTCTAACCAGCTGAACTACCACTCCAAATAAATTTAATAATTTTTTATTCTGGAGCCGACTGCGAGACTTGAACTCGCAACCTACCGCTTACAAGGCGGTTGCTCTACCAGTTGAGCTAAGTCGGCAAAAAACAAGACAAGCTTGTTTAATTAGACGTTGGTTTTTTTGCCGTGAAAAGGCGAGCAACTCTTGATTTCTTTCTAGCCGCGGTCTTCTTTTTGATGATCCCGATCTTAGCACATTTATCTACGTACTTGTATATTTTACTAAGTTCGTCTTGAGATACCGCCTCACCTTTAGTGATACTTTTGATGAATTTTTTGATCTCCATCTTCATCCTAAGTTTAAATTCCGTATTCCTCTTATTGAGTACGAGAGATCTTCTTGCAGCTTTTTTTGCTGATTTGATGATTGGCATAATGATGGATGAGAATAAATTAAAAGATGCTATGTGTGCTTATTGTGTTTTTATAATTCTCCGAGGGAGGGACTCGAACCCACGACCCAATGGTTAACAGCCATTTGCTCTACCAACTGAGCTACCTCGGAATGCTGTGTCTTAAAATGACCGGGACTGTATAATTATTCGTCAGTGATTTTCAACATAAAACAGTGTATTTTGGTTGCGGGGGATGGAGTCGAACCACCTACCTTCGGGTTATGAGCCCGACGAGATACCGTTTCTCTACCCCGCAATGTCAGGGCATATTCTTATACATTATTTCATTATGGAGTCGAATGACACCTACCTGTCCGGTTAACCGGACCGAGATACCGTTTCTCTACCCCGCATTGGCATTAATTAGGAATCAATAATTAGGAGTTAGGAATTTGATGGTATATTCTTCTTTTAAATTCCACATTCATAATTCCTCATTCCAAATTATTTCTTGGGACGCTAGGACTCGAACCTAGATAAACGGAGTCAGAGTCCGTTGTCCTACCATTAGACGACATCCCATTTTCTTTGTCTCTTATGTGCAGGCATGATTGTTAAACATTTTTTGTATTTACCGGGGATCCCGGCCTGCCGGGACACACCTTGCGGCTCAATGTGATTTTTATGTGCAGGCATGATTGTTAAACATTTTTTGTATTTACCGGGGACAGGACTTGAACCTGCACACCTTGCGGTACTTGGTTCTAAGCCAAGCATGTCTACCATTCCATCACCCCGGCATGGGTACTTTTTATATATAATATTTAGTGACGCATGTCTACCATCCCATTTTATCCGCCTCTGGCGGGCACCCCGGCATGGGCATTGTACATTATTTTTCATTGGGGAACTAGGATTCGAACCTAGACTGACGGAGTCAAAGTCCGCTGTCCTACCATTAGACGATTCCCCATTCTAAGGCATTTTTTCTAATTTTCTTAATACAAAATAATCCTGATTTCACAGGAAGGTGTCCAGTATATATTTATTTACTCTTCTAATGCAAGACTTTTTTGGAGTATTCATCTAAGAAAACTAAGCAAAACAGCACCCTCGAAAAAAGCCAACCCGCGAAAGGAGTCAGCTTTTTTCTATTTTTTTATTAGAAAATAGATTGAGACGCCAATAAAATCCGAAAATTGTGAGGATTTTATAACGTCGAAACTATACCGCCGACTTTAGACACCTAAATTTTAAACGAAGTGCACTTGTCTTGTAAAGAGAAAGTTTAAGATTTCTAAAGCAGGTCGGTATACTAAATTATTTCTTTTCTTCCAAAGTATCTAATGGTTGAGTTACTGGAGTCTCAGATTTTACCTGAGTAGTAGCGATATCATCTTTGATCTCTTTAGCCTGTTCTGAAACCTCTTTGACCGTGGTTTTCGTTACATCCACAGCCTTACTGACACCCTTCTCCGTAAGATCAACTGCTTTATTTACTCCTGTCTTGGTCACATCTACTGCCTTAGTAGTAAGATCTATGGCTTTGGAAGCCACATCACTTGCTTTACCTACAACATTATTGGCAGCGGACCATACTTTATCTACAATATTTCATGATTTCTTTTCTCATGTTGCAGAGGGAGCTGCAGGAGCCGCACTTACATGAGCTGTAGGATTGGGAGCTCAAGTGATAGGATCTGGCCTTCACAATACAAGAGCAAAAAATTTTGCTCCAGATTCAAGGATCTGATCCAATTTCCCTTTGGGAGCTGGAGTACTAGGAGTTGTCGTTGCATCTGTGGTAGTCATGATTGCGTAATAAGGAATTAAAAACGCTAATATAAGTATACCCGCTTTGCCGAAATTTGCAAAAAAAAGCATAAAAATACAGACTCCAAAGCCAGAAAGGCTTGCTTTTTTACGAAAAACTTATAAAAGTGGGTATTAATCGTTGTTTTAGCCCCAATTTTCACATGGATCTCATCTATAGCTGATCAGGAGACCCGTCCTCCACTAAGGTGGGCTTGTCCTCCACCAAGGTGGGCTTGTCCACCACCAAGGTGGGCTTGTCCTCCACCAAGGAGGAGAGGATAGATACCCGACTCACCAAACAGTTTCCCTACACAAGGAGCTTTTTTCATCATATCATCACCAGAGGATGAATCCAAGTCGAAGGGAAAATTGTCAAAAAATCTCATAAACTTAAGGATGGCGAGCATATTCACGTCGATGACCTCCAAAGATATTTATGAAGCGAAATTTTGGAAGAAACCCCCGATATAAATATCCCCATCGTCTTAGAAAAAGAAGATTACCTTGTTATAAATAAGCCCAAAGGTGTCCTTTCTCACCCCAGAAATCTATGGGAATTGAGCGAGCCGTCTGTTGTAGGATTTCTCTATCACAGGTATAAAGATTTACCTTCAGTCTGAAATTTTATCAGGGCTGGCTTGCTTCATAGGTTGGATAAAGAGACGGATGGACTCATGATCATCGCCAAAACAGAGAAATGACTCGCACATTTCAAACATCTCTTCGACGAGAAAAGCCTCTCCGAAAGCAACCAATCCAAAGAAAATATTCAGCTAAAAAAATTCTATAGAGCTACCAGTCATCTGACTCCAGCAGGAGAAAAATTTTTGGATGGCATCACACTCCCCTATTACATTCAAGAACCGGTCATCGCGAAAATCCCTTATACTACTGCCAAAATGGGCATCACCAAAATCTTAAACATAAAAAAATCTGATCGCACAGTCACGTTTGAATTAGAAATTTTGACGGGCAGGACTCATCAGATTAGATATCACCTGTCTCATCACGGATTGCCGATTGTAGGAGATTATCTGTATGGAAAAGATGAATGAGTACCGATGCAATTGACTGCATTTAGACTGGAGTTTGAGGATGTGGAGGAAAAAGCGCAATTAATAGAGATTTAAGGGTTTAATTTCTCTTTGTTTAATTTCTCTTTGTTTAATTTCTCTTTGTTTATTTTTTTCTGAGTTAATTCATTTAAAAGATCCTGAAATGTGAACTTTTCCTCTGGTGAATGTTCCTTTTGTCGGATATCAACGGGAGTGAAATGCGCTTTTTGGGTTTCCTCATTAATGCCATCTATTCTGACAACTATTCAAGCTTCATCTACTCATCAACTTGGCACCGTTCAAATGTATTCAATAGCTTTATCTGGCATCCCCGGATCATTTGGTATTCTACCAAGATATATATCAAACATTCATGGAGGGAGACTTTCTTTTCAATTAGAGAGAATCTTAATTTTCTCCTTCAGCTTAGGGGAATCTTCATTATAGTTTCATGTCAATCCTTCCGGCAATACAACGGCTGGATGAGATGCTATGGCGAACTTTGAAATCGCTGAAGGGTTTTCATTGGTATAGTATCTCTCCAAATATGCAAGAACAAGTTCCTTACATTCCTTGTTGTACTGTGCAGGGATTGTCATTTTCCCTACAAAATATTTAGTACCCTCATTTTTTTTTACTGCTCCGGCCAAACCAGTTCGCATACTAAAAAGCGCAGGTCAAAGAAGTTTGTCTTTGGAAGTCCCTTTTAAGCTATAATTGATAGCTGCTGTTCACAATTCTACTGTTGAGTTGCCATATTTATCCATAAAATCATCAGAAAAATCCCAAAGGGATGACATAGGAGTATGTAATGGTCCAGACTGAAGACACTCCTTCCATGCACAATATCTGTACAATCACAATAATGTATGATCTCAGTTTAGATCAGGACGAAACATCATCATCTGATGCATGTTGTGCTCTTCTTTATTAAATTCATCATCTTTGAAAGCATATCATGTTCATCATCAGATAAGACGAAAAGTATTTTCAAGCATCTGGAAACATTCCACAAGGAGGAAATAAAAGTCTTCAGCCATTCAAACATCTATAACTGCATTACTCTTAGTATAGGTTATTATGGGAGCTTTCAAAAGACCAGGCAAAGCCTTTTCCGACAAAAAAGCTGGATTTTTTAATGCTAAGAATAATTTTTTCGACATCAAAAACTCTTTAGGAAAAGATCGCGTTTTGTCTAAACTGTGAAATAATTCCTTATAGAACAATTTATGATCATATTTATTATATCATCAGATAGATGATGGTATATCTTCATACATGCTTAGTACATCAGAATAAATAGATATTTAGTAAACAAAAGACGTAAAAAAGTCAATACAAAAAGGCATTGCAGATATTCCTACCCACAACGCCCTTCAGTTATTCTAGAAATCAATTTATTTCTTCGCAGTCTTCTTCGCTGGAGCTGCTTTCTTTTCAACCTTCTCTTCTACTTTCTTAGCCTTTGGCGCTTCTTTTTCTTCCTTTACCTTTTCTGGAGCTGCGCGTTTCAGTGTCTCCGTCTTCTTGATGACGCCATCTTTTTTATCTGGATTTTTATCAAGTTTTTCAGAGATTTTCTTTGCTTTTTCAGCGATCTCTTCTTTAGAGAGTTTCTTAGCGATATCGCCAAGTCCCTTTCCTTCATATTTAGATGCTTTTTCTTCTACAGGAGCAACGACTGGTGCTTGTGCAGGAGCAACATCCTTTTTACTTTCACTTTCAACTTTCAACGCCTGCCCCGCTTTAGCGTGGGTTCAACCTTCAACTTTCTTCTCCGGAATATCTCATTCTAAAAGGCCTTTCATACTCAATCCGATCTTTCTATTTTTAGGATCTAAGAGGATGATTTTGGTCTTTACAAATTGTCCAAGCTTGACTACTTCATTTGGATTTTGGATAGATTTCTGAGACAATTCACTCAAGTGGACCAATCCATTGATATCATCAAACACTCTGACAAACACTCCATAAGGGACAAATCTGATGACTTCCCCATCGATAATATCGCCGACTTTGTATTGTTTGGGTAATGCTGTCCAAGGATCTTCTTTCAGTTTCTTACTAGAGAGAGATATCTTACCATTTTCCAATCAGATGACTTTGACCTGCATGTGCTCACCTATTTTACCAAGCCTTTCAATATTGTTGACGTGACCGTATGTGATCTCAGAGATATGCACCAATCCCTCGACTGTACCACCGATCGTGACGAAAAGTCCGTAAGAAGACAATCCACTGACGACTCAGTCATAGATTTTGCCCACTTCTAGGTCAGCCAAGATAGCTTCTCTTTCTTCTTTCAATGCTTCTCTTTCTGAGAGGACAATTCTCTTCTCTTCTTCATCGATATTGATGATCCTGACTTTGATATCTTTGCCGATAAGTTCCAATAATTTTTCAAAAATAATTTCCTGATCTCCATCTTCTACTCTAGGATAATGGATAGGTGCTAATTGAGAAAGTGGGATGAATCATTTGATACCATGCATATCCACAAGCAATCATCCAAGATTTGCTTCAGTAGGACACACAGAGATAATTTCATCAGCTTCAAATTTCTTGATAATAGACTTCCAGATGTCGTATTGTAAAAGTTTGGTGATAGATACGATATAATGTCCATCTTCATGTCTAATATTGGTGTTGACGATCTCTAACTCTATCTCTCTTCCTGGATCTAAATCATATCCAGATCTCTCAAGTTCTTTCACTTCCTTAGAAAGAATGACTCCAGTAAATGCACCATCAGCACAATCTACCAAAACACCATTCTCAATCTTCTTTAATACCACTCCCTTTACTTTGTATCACTCTTTGATCACAGGGATGACAAATTGACTTTCTTTTGTAGCCATTAGAATATAAAACGTTAAAAAATAAAAAATAGAGGATTAGATTATTAGTTTATTAGCGGGTTAGTTTTTAGATGGTTAGGCCTAAACCTCTAAGCCCCTAAAATACTAAACTTCTAAACACCTAAACTCCTAAACCTTCACATTGATTGCTTTAGATATGCTATTGTATACGGAAAGTTTTTTAGCTTTGAGGTACTTGAGCAATGCTCTTCTTCTCGCTACTTTCTTCAATAGACTTCTTTTAGCATCGAAATCGCTTTTGTTGATAGCGACATGTTCTTGTAACATTTTGATCTCTGTCCCTAAAGACGAAATCTGCACCTCGATAGATCAGGTGTCTTTGTCGTGTCTCTTGAAAGACTCGGTGTTTTCTGTTTGTTTCTTTTTTGGCATGAAAAATAAAGAGTAAAAAAATAAAAAGATTACATAGTGTGCTACCCAAAGAATTCCGAAATGAAATGAGGAATTTTTGTGGAAGCAACTATCCAGTCTTCAATCAAAAATAGAAAATATTTTTGAAGGAGACTGTATAGACAAGACCAACAGTATACCACTCCGTTCGGTATGCCTATAAATTAAGAATATATGACAATCTTAATTTCTAATTTTTAATTTTCAATTTCTAAACAATTTTCAAAAAATAATTCCAAATTTTCAAACATTCAATTTTTAACCTTCAACTTTCAACTTTCAACTTTTCAACAGTCCGCTACGCGGACTCATTTACCCCCGACAGGAGTCGAACCTGTGTTTACTCCTTAGGAGAGAGTCGTTCTATCCAGCTGAACTACGGGAGCTTCTCTTTGTTTTAAGTTTCCCTTTACAGGATAAGTAAGCGTTAAATTTTGAATGATAATTATAATAACTCAGAACCTAAAACTTCCAACAAAAAAACAATCCCTATTCGGGCTTAGCTCCATTTTATAGTATTTTAAGGATGAAAATCAAGGAGAAAAGGAATGAATAATCCATATTAAACAATGAATAGGGATGAATTACTGACGACGGACTCAAAACATCTTCAAGCTTTACGCAAATTCATTGAATATCTGATACACAATCAGCAAGAATAAGAAGACAACAAGCGCAACAAGGAGGATATTCACGATCATGCCTGTCGCCTTCTTGGTTGTCGTCTCATCGCCTGAGGAGGTAAGCATCAAGAAACCTGCATAGAAAATCGCTCACACAAACAGAGCTCAAAGCACCCGTCCCATCATGATAGCGACATTTATGATCAGCCCTGATGCCTTGGAAGCAAGATCAGGAGCCTGTGCGATATAAAATACATAATCAATGATCTTTATCAGTACTAATGCGATCACGACATTTAAGATTCATGTTCTTGCTAGCTTGAGCTTATCATCCTTATCCATGGCCGCCATCATCCTTACTCCATAGACGACCATCATGATAATTGCCAGGAAGAATCCTAGCACTTTAAAGAAAGAAAGGATCTGAAGGAAGAGTGTGTTTTGGATACGATCCACGACCTGTGTAGTTCACTGGACGGCTCAGATATTTAAGACGGTTCAGAGGATCCAAATCACTCCAAAGATCAAAAAGGCACCGTATGCAATATGCAATAGACTGCTCACTGCTTTTTTCTGCCCATCAGCCTCTTTAGCTTTCATAATAAATTGCACTCCGGCCAGGATGAGGAAAACCACCATGATGACAAAAGCCAATACCCTGATAACACCCCAAAGCTGACCTCACTGACCTCCACAAGTAGAGTTAGCAATAGTACTGGGATAGAAAAGATTTTTTATATTTTCCATAAGCGTCAGATTTCTATCCACGCAGAGAGTAAATACCGTCTCTACCCTTCCATAAGCATCAGGCGTGGCATCAGTCAAATATTTCGCAAAATTATTATCGAAAGAAGGAGCAGCAGCAAGTGTCGTTCCAATCGCCAGAAATACAAATATACCTAAACTAATTTTTTTAATAATACCCATTAAGAGAATAGAATAAGTAAAGTTACCCTTTTGTTTTAAGTGTTAAGTTCTAAGTGTTGAGTTGTGGTGTTTTTTTATTTAACACTTAAAACTTAAAACCTCTAACAATTTAAAATCCTGTAGATCCTCCATATCCACCGAAGATAGAGTTGATCAAGGAAACTGCAAGCTGAATGATGAAATAAAATCCCGTCAGGAGAATAACTCCCAAAAGAATATATTGGATCCTTTTCCATACTTTGGTCAGATCTCATTCCTTGTGGATCGCATTGGTCACCATCAAGAATCCATTGTAAATAAGCAAGATCACTGCGATAGTGAGTCAGATATATACAGCCCATTGCAGATATGGATTGATATTGTTTCTCAATCGATCAAGCGTATTGGATACTTTATATTGGCTCTGATATCCTCCTTGAGTATCTGTCACACTGTCCAAAGCAGTCTGTTGGATTTTATAATCTTGATTTGCATTTTGTACAACGGTATCCAAAATAGTGATCGGATCACTCCCATATTTTCACCAAGAAGTCGCCTGTTGCGCGAAGCCAAACGATGAGAAGACAAAGGCAAACATAAATAACAATATACTGGCTCTCTTCATATATCACAAGGACAAAAGTAAAATGGTAATTATTAATTATAACTCGTCATTTATCCTCCACCAAGGAGGACTAGAAACTCGTAACTAGTCACTGATTCTATTATACTCAATTCTCTTTTTTTTTCAAATTTTATTTTTTCCTCAAAATAATCTGCAAAGAAGTAATTCTTAGACCCAGCAATCCAATGAGACTTAGGAAGCAAAGAGTTAAGAGAAATGTATCGAGATGCCAGTAAGTATATGCGATATGTGAGCTCTCATGGGCCTTGATATTCGTCAACAGCGATTGAAAAAATTGATCAATATCCTGAGTGGTCAGTCCTCTAGAAAATGCTCCTGAGGTTTGAGTAGCAATCTGCTGAAGAAGAGAAGTATTGAGTGAAGTAGAGATCGGCTGGTTCCGTTGGTCATATCAGATCAAATAATTATTATTGCCGATGCCCAGAGCAAAGACAGGGATTCATAATTTTTGCAGTAAGGTCGTCACCTGAGCTGGATCATATCATTCATTACTATCACCATCCGTAATAAGCAAAATGATTCAGGGAAGTGATGAAGGAGAAACAACACTTTGTAAATTTTTGACTCCCAGAAGTAATGCGTCACCCAAGGCCGTACCTAGGAATTCTTTCACCGGAGGAAAATCAGACAAAGACATTTTCTCTACATGAGCCAGCACCGCTTGCGTATCATGAGAAAAAGGGACCGCGACGAAGGGGATACCAGAAAAGGTAATCAGAGACACGTCATAACCATCCAAACGACGAATCAATTCTGCTAAAGAAGTTTTAGCCGCAGAAAATCTGCTGGGATTAATATCATATGCGGACATAGACAAAGAAACATCCAGAATAATCTGAACTGGTAACGGTTTGTCTACTATCACGGATTTACTTGAGACAAAGCCCATTTCGAGAGGCAGTAGAATAATAGAAACAACGATCCCCCGATAAAAAACTTTTGTACTTCGATATCTGATAGGAGAAAGCTTGGACACTGGAAAAATAAATTTAGGTTTGAAAGAAAAAAATGAAAGTACTAGCAAAAGGATAATGATGCCGATACTTATCAAAATTCATATTTTGCTGTATATCATAGAGAAAATATATGTATAAATTTAACCAAGACTATGTCATTCTGATCCCGACGGGGAGGGAGAAGAATATAATTATTCCACTTATATCATTCGACAAGCTCAAGATGACAGCAACCCTCAACCCCCAACTCTCAACCATCAACTCTGCACCCTACACTCTCCACTCTGCACTCTCTATAAAAGTCCTCCTTGTTCAATATTCGCCACTTTTTCCTTACTCAGTCATCCGACTTTTTGCTCGATAATCTGTTTTTCTTCTTTGGACTTTACCTCCTTGATGACAATCTCTACAGGATTTTCTCTATTATAATTTACTTGAAATTTTTTCTTGGTATCGAAGAAATTATTTCTCGCAAGCTTGGCTAAGAAAGGTATCAATGGAAGTTCTGATATCCTAAAAAATGCAACAAGGACAAATATCAAGAAAACAAAGATCGCAAGGAGAATACCAATGGCTTTGGAACTCTTAGAAAATCCGTTGAAGATAGCTAACGCTAAAGCGATCCCTAACGCCAATATAAAAAGTTGGATAATAGAGATTTGCAATGGTCAGATATTGAAAGTCATACCTGCGAAGAGTCACTTCTTGATATTTTTGGGATAGACAACTTTCATTGAATTAAAAATTAAGAATTTAAAATTAAAAATATGAAACCGGACACATGATACATGTTGCATGATACATGACAAACTATTCTTGAATCATGGATCTTGCATCTTACATCAAATATTCTAATCTTTCAATTTTTTAATCTTTTAATCTAGCAATACAAGCCAATCCGTTTAGTTTACATTCATTGAAAACATGCCATAGTCGCTACTAGCCATCATTTTCAGATTTTTGGAAATCAATCAGAAGGAATACCGTTGAAAAAAGGGAACAGAAAATTAAACATCAGACAACCCAATAAAAAATGTATTCAGATTTATCAGACTTTTTATCAGATTTATCAGACACATATAATGGAGAACTTAGTGATCATATGATCCTGACCCGCAGGGCATACCGCTGCAATCTACGCAGCAAGAGCAAATCTAAATCCTTTGATGTTTGAAGGATTTATGGCTGGCGGTATCGCAGCAGGCGGACAGCTCACGACCACCTCGCTCATCGAGAATTTTCCTGGTTTTCCTGATGGCATAGATGCTAATCAACTCATGGCGAATATGAGGCAGCAAAGCGTCAATCTTGGGACACGCATTGAGACCAAAACCGTAGATAAAGTAGACTTCCAAAATCATCCCTTCAAAATATTTGTTGGGAGTGAGATCATTGAAACTAAATCCGTCATCATTGCGACAGGAGCCATTGCTAAACGTCTATGAATCCCAGGAGAAAAAGAACTTCGGCAGAAAGGGATCTCTGCATGCGCAGTC
Organism: uncultured bacterium; assembly: GCA_903918675.1. GTDB lineage: Bacteria > Patescibacteriota > Gracilibacteria > Absconditabacterales > Absconditicoccaceae > CAJBLF01. The sequence continues at coordinate 10,164 of CAIXFE010000038.1, read as the reverse complement.
TGCGATGGTGGATTACCTATGTTTAGAAATCAAAGAATTATCGTCGTGGGATGAGGTGATACTGCCATAGAAGAAGCTCTCCATCTCACACATTTTGCAAGTGAGGTAATTGTCTTAGTAAGGAAAGATACCTTGAGAGCAGCTAAAGCAGGACAAGAGAGAATAATGCAAAATCCGAAAATAAAAATCATGTGGAATACGGAGATCCAAGAAGCACTCGGAGAAAAATTCCTAGAAAAAATCCGTGTAATAAATAATAAGACGAATGAAATCTCTGAAATCGACTGTAAAGGCCTCTTCTATGCTATCGGACATAGACCAAATACGGAATTTCTAGATGGACAAGTAAAACTTGATGAGATAGGATATATTCTGACCCATTTCAGCGCGGCGCATACACAAACGAGCGTGCATGGTGTCTTCGCGGCAGGAGACGTCGCGGACAAAAAATATAGAAAAGCAATTACATCAGCTGGCACCTGAGCTATGGCAGCATTGGAATGTGAAAACTTCCTATGAGAAGCTAAGTAATCTAAAGACCTTAGTCGGTAGTGCTTAGACCTTAGATATGATAGACCTTAGTCGGTAGTACCTAGACCCTAGATAAAAGAATATCCTTAAGTTCTAAGCTCTAAGCTCTAAGTTCTAAGCTCTAAGTTCTAAGCTCTAAGTTCTAAGCTCTAAGTTCTCATTAAACAAGTTATTTTACCTTTTTACAATAGATATGATGAGTGTCATTCACATTGAAAACACTGAACAATTTAAACAAGAAGTTTTGGAATTTGACGGAGTATCTATCGTAGATTTCCGAGCAGAACGATGCGGACCTTGCAGGATGTTGGGACCTGTCATGGACGAACTCGCTACAGACAATGAAGGAAAGAAAGTAAAGATCGTAAAAATCAATGTCGACGATAATGGAGATCTCGCACAGACGTTTCAAGTCTCCTCTATCCCTGCAGTCTTTGTGATCAAAGGAGGAAAGCCCGTAGAAGCTATCGTAGGAGCTAATGCAAAAAATGTGTATCAAGAAAAAATAGATTCCCTGTTGGTAGAAAAAGAAGATTAACTTTTCTTAGTACATTCGAAAGCCCTGTCACAAAAATCACGAAATTCATCATATTTATCCAAAAGATCTTTTGGAGAGAGATTGAGTTTAATAAAAGAGTTTTTATCGTCTTCGTATAGGACATATTTTTCCCCTGCAGAACCTATGGCTACCGCCATACGATAACCGTCAAATAGTTCGGGATAGAATTTGATAGGGACTTCCTCCTTTTTTTTGAAATCAAGTGATGGATCAAAAAACAGGCAGTAATCAGGAGGTATAATCTGACGAGAAGATCACTTACCGACTTTTTTGATGACTCCGTAGAAGACTCCTGTTCTTACAAAGGCCTCATCCGGGCGACAGCCATACTTACCAAAAGGATACACTTGATCATACGGACCATTAAGGAGGTCTCGATCCTGATCAATCATTTCTCGTGAACCATTTGCATTTCTATGAAATAGGGCACGTTCGATTTCGTCATAATATCCTGATCATCTAGCTGCCTTAAACACAGGTGATTTGTCGTATGACCCAGCCTCCAAAAAAAATCTCCAATCCTGGCTAACCAAAGTCGTATATGATCCATCGTCGTTACGCCTCACTATACCATCAGCAATGTAGATATTGCTGAGCTCATCGTCTTCGGAGGGATACGGAGGCGAGATAAACGACTCATCGGGAGATAGTCAAAAAGTTCAAAATTCAAATTGTTCTATCTGCTCAGGGAGGAAATAAGGATACATACATCCCGTCTCTGTCTTTCTTATGACCACTTGAGCATCATTTTGCTCTTTCTGAGTCCACGCCATATTTTCTCATATGATTCAAAAAGTTCAAATCGAATAAAATTCACAAGGAATAATTTCTTTGAATCAACCATCCACTCTCTTGATGATTCAGCATTTCTTTTTGTACATAACCATCGCCTCATCTTCAGATAATCCATCTTCTCCAAAAGATCAGATAGCGTCATAGACACAAGGCAACAATTCTCTGACAGTTCCATCTGACTCTCTTCTTACGATTCATAGCCCCTGTCATTCTTTCTTTGCTCTGGCTTCATGATCACGCAATCCATACATCCCAAAATCTTTCATCATATATTCAGAGGTGATTATCTTATCTGAACCAGCTTCCTCCTTCCTCGCAATCGCCAACTTCCCATCATTGCGAACAACAGCCTCATTAGATCACAATCAACCCGTTCAGAATTGCAAGACCTTGGGAAACGTTCCATTGAAAAATCTTTTATATATACCATCACTGGGATCTTTCTTCATAACATAAGCTTCGTTATCCTTCTCGACAATAGCAAAATCAGCTCAAATCGCGACAATGCTGTCATATATACAATCCAATTCCCATTCATAAGTTCCATCCCCATGCATTTTAACAAACCCATACGTATAGTCCTCTCAATGCGCCATACCAACGATAGCCTGATCCAACGATAATCAATCCATTGTGATATCAATTTTGTCATATTCACAAGGCAAGGTCTCTTTTCGTCTTCCCTCATTATTTTTCTGTATAATTCAACCATGTTGTTTGTTATTGTGAGACACTATCACTATTGCTTTTTTTACCCACTCGACAGGGATTTCATCATATTTACATGGGAGAACTGTACTCCAAGTATCATCATCATTCCTATGTATGACTCCCCGCTTTTCATCTTCGAGTACTCGAGGATCGCTCTTTCATTCTCAATGTATTCCAAATTCAACTTTGGTATAAGTCACCAACATCTTACGCGTCCAACCCCCTGCATCATTTCTTTGAAAGAAACATGGCTTTCCTCCTATCTTTGCAGTTGCCTGTGGGAATCATCACGGCGCTCAGAAGACGGGAAAGTTATCAACCATAAACTTTTTATCTTGTACTTGCGGGACAACCTCATCGGACCTGAATATATATTGCCCAAAACGAAAAGAATCTTCATACTCATGAGGCAATATCTCTATCCATGTCCCATCTTCATTCCTTTTAATTATGCCTGTTTTCTGACTCTGAATCGAGAAAGCCTCATTTGGAGCCAATCATTCCGTTCCAAACTGCGGGATATTATCATAGACACAAGGGGCTAATCTCACAAATCAAGTCTTAGTTCTTTTCATGATTCAGTATTTCCCATCTTTTACAACGATAATTTCATCGGATGCAAATCCTAAGGCCCCAAAAGAGGTAATGTCATAATCGCAAGGGAGTGTCTCTACCCAGGTGTCATCACCATTATCTTTGATAATTCAGTACTTCCCGTTCTGACATACCATACTCTCATCCGGCAGTAATCATGAGGTGTTGGACTCAGGGATACTATCATATCTACATGGCAATACCGTCGTCCACATTCCATCATCATTTCTTTTTACGATGCCACATTTCCCATCATTTTTGACCCAAGCTTTATTTGGTCATAATCAATTTATTCAAACCTTAGACTCTTCATCATATTCACAACTCAATGCCTCCTTGAATGAATCATCCATGCATCTTTTAAGTATTCAGTATTTTACAGGATCCCCAAAAGGGAGTCTGCCACCTTTTGCGATCATAGCTTCATCCTTAGATAGTCAGTGGATTCAAAACTGAGGTATCCCAAAATATTCACAAGGCAATATTTCAGTCCACATCTCATCATCCCCCTTTCTGATAATTCAAAAATTTCAACCTTTTTTTACTACTGCCTCCTTGCTTGTTCTCAGTCAGGGGATCCCGAATTGAGGACAATCATCATATTCACAAGACAACGACTCTGATCGCATCCCATCTTCATCTTTTTTGATAATTCAATATTTACAATTTTTCACTACTGCGATTTCATGAGAAGGCAATCATGTGACTATTGATCAAGGGGGTTTATCACACACAGAAGCTAAAGTCTCTTTAAAGCTTTTCCCATCTCTTTTGACTATCCCATATTTTCATTCTCTCTGTACTATTGCTTCATCTTTCGATAATCAGAATACTCAGAAAGACGGGTACCCATCATAATCGGCGAAATAAGGATCTATCTTCAATCCCTGAAGCTTAAGTACAATCTCTCATAGCCTCTGATTGTAGGCAATCTCGACTGGGCCCATTTTTCACTCAACAGTTCATGGGGCTCATGTTATTTCACATTTTTTAGCCTCTGTATGATATGTGATAGTCAATCATCATACAGACACTACTATACTTTCAACATTTTTCAGATTCAATTTCTCAAGGATATCCATATCATTTTCGCCCAAAACTATTTTCGTGTTCTCTGAGAGTATAGTAACCTCATATAATTTCCCTGCTCTAACAAGTTCAATAAACTCTTCAGGAGAAAGAAGTGATTGCCTATTGGTGAAAATGAATCAGGCACTAGAGATATCTTCGATCTTTTTTACTGGCATCTGTTGACTAATATATTTCAATGCGGCAAAAACCTGTTGATAGTCAGGATCATCAGTAGTGAGACGAGAATTTTTCACTTGATTAGTATATCATTTCACTTGAATGATAGTTTGACTTGGTGGACGATATCAGATGGTCCAATGAGACTGAGTTCATTTACGAAGAGAAAAAACTCTTAGAGTCCCTGCTATCACCTCATCAATATAATATGATACACAACTTTTCCCCATGACGCCAGCCTCTCTTTTGAGTTGCTCCAGATTCGTAAGTTCATACAGTCACCGATCCACTTCTCGCTCCATCAAGCATTCTGGAGTGACATCATCCAGAGTAATAAATCTTTCCGTAAGATTTCCTAAAGTAGTATTCATAGTATCGTGATCCTGGAGCCACTGAGCGATACTTCAGTTTTGGATCAATTCATTCAGCTGATTATCGATATCTTCTAATACTTGAGGACTGATGTTTTTTTGAGCATCTTTCAGAGCTGATAAAGGGAATCTCGGATGAATATAGATTCCCTGTTTATCATGAGTCCTGGTCCACTTAGGAAACTTTTTCTGCTGTTCGTGAATTAAGCCAAATGCAGCTTGCTCTATCCTACTTTTTCTAAATCACCATATAGTATCATTAAGCTCTGTCAGCCACGATGAGTCAACACCCTCTGATGTACCATACTTTTGATGATACTCTACAAAATGTTCAGCCAGTTTTCTAGAAAGCTTCTTATCTGAAATGGTATATCCTTCTGCCTGGAGCAGCTCTTGTACCTTTGGCAAGGCAAGGGGGAGAAATTTCGTAAACTGTTCTCGTAGCGGTATCAACGACATCATCGCTTGTGTTGGGATCTCCTCTGAGTTCTTTCATATGTTGAATTCCTTAGCCAATTGTTGTGTAATCTGCTCTACAGTAAGCTTCATTTTAGGGGCGTTGATACTTTTGCGATATGCCTCGTACTGATTATGGATATCATCTATAATCTTGGTAATCATTCAAATTGAGGTACCGCCATCCTGGTCCTGTCTAAGAATTTTTTCTATAAATGACAAAAATTGTTCAGCAGGAAGCTGTATGATATGAGAAAGGATAGGAATGATATAATCAGATTCTTCTTTGGTCTCGATAAGTCATTTGTCATCCGCATGTTGTGCGATGGCCGCTTTGATAAGAAAAAATAATTGCTTATATATTTGTGGTCATAAGAGCATCATCCAATGTTCTGACTCACGAGAATCCACAGAAAGTATGGATTGTATCACTTTAGGATCCATCGTATTATATCTAACACAAGCGAGATACTCAACCACTCATTTTGCCATCTCATGCAGGAGAACTGGGAATATATCTGCCTTGATTTTTATCTTGGCTTTGCCTTTTTTCTGACTTTCATTTCCCTCTATAGTCAGTTGTACAGATCCCGTGTTAGCTCATGTCGGATTAGCCGGTTTTATCTCTCGCATATGCTTAAGATTGGTATATACCATATCATAATATGCTTGATAGAGATCTGGGTCGATTTTATTTATCGCTCAAGGGAATCCATCGGTTTCGGCTTTATCAAATATCCTAAGTCCAGCACCCGTGATAAGAGCATTCATGATAGTCCTGACTTGTTGTTCTTGTTGTACAAGTTTCTTTTCGTCTTCAGCAAGATCTTCCGATGGATCCACATGTGGATTTTCAAACTCAGATGGGTCAATAGATCATGGTTCTAATTTAGCATCCACCTGTTTGAGTATCTGATAGACAGGAGCACCCATTTCACTTGCTATGATCTGTTTTGCAAGTCATATAAGTTTATCAGTTATTTTTCTCCCTTTTTCATCCTCTCCTCATTCTATTTGGATAATTCTATTGTACAATTCAGGGTTGAATCCATTATTATCGCCTTGTATTTTTTCGACCCTCATATCTAGATGTGTAATCTCTTGCTCACCGATAGATGAGAGTATAGAGATTAGTTTCTGTTTATTGCCTACAGTAATGGCATATTTTTCGATGAATCATGGAATACGAGAAAGTGGTGTCGCAGTCGGAGACTCTGACTGAAGCGCTTCGATAATCGATGGATGTGGACGTATCTTCTTTTCCATGTGATGCTATAGAATAAATTATGCTTTGGGGCCAGGCATTGAGTCTGGTTGAATTTCTGGTGTTGGTACTACGAATGGATTAGGCATTGGTTGAAAGGGTTTCTCAATCTCGGGGGGCGGCGCAATTTCAGGTTCAGGGATCGTAATGATTTCAGGGTCTTCTGCTCTTATCTGCAAAGCTTCACTCATGATGATTGAAGTATAGGAAATAAAAAAATTAATGTGTTCAGTTATTTTGATGAAAATAGTGATAACTATTGACAAGAGAAAGTCAATAGATAGTCATAACGAAAGACGGTTTCGGTTGCTAGACCAGAAATCAAAAAATTACAGAAAGAATCGACCTTCTTTTATCTCCCACAAACACAAATCAACACGAAAAAAACTGAGTTTACACGCCTTCGGCATGCCAATCCGCAGACCCCGCTCAGTTTTTTTCTATATATTTCAAAAAGACTCCGATACTTAACACTTAAAACTTAACACTTAAAACAGAATACCATTAATTACTCGCAGTTAACTTTATCGAGATATTACTAGCAAAGTCTTTCCAAGCCCCGTTCATGATCTCTATAATGAAAATTCTTCCATCAGAAAGTGTCGTCTGAAGGAACGCATTAGAAGGCAAAGTAATCGCTTTCTTTGTTGTACATTCAAATATCTTCACAGTAGGATTAGTATTCAAAAGTGCCTCATCAGAATATTTGATGACATTCATCTGACTCGTACAATGCAACCCAGCGATACCAAGGTCTTCATCTATCTGCACCGCACCAAATGAAAGATTGGTCGAAGGGAAAATAATATTGTATCATCTAGAAGAAGTATAGGTGAGTGTCTTAGAGAGACTGAAAGGGAATTGTTTCACAGAGAAATCTAGACTACTTGGTGTGTTGTTGGAAGTTGTAGGTGTTGGAGTTTGGGTAACGGTAGGCGTAGACGACACCACATAACTCAATTTTTGTCCTCATGCGGAATTGGAGGGATCGAGGACTATCTTACATTGAGCAGTACCATTGGCGATAGTTCACTGCAGAGAAAGTGTCAATCCATAATTCAAATCTCTATTTATCGTATGAGATGTAGCACTTTGTATGCTGGTATTTCCATCGGCACATAAAGACGTGACTTTAGATAATAAAGTATTTTCAATATAATCCTTATTGAGGATCACGATTGCATTAGCGACATCTCTTACCTCTTGCTCTGGAATATCATTGATGAAGTAGCCATAGAAATTACCATTGGTAACGAATCGAGAATTTATTCATTCTAATTTATAGAATTTATCACCATTGGAATTGGTAAACGATTTCTCAGCACTGGAGGAAAGATTTTGCGTCAATTGCGTACAGTTTTTATTGGGATCTGAAGTGGTGCACGCGAAATAAGAAATAACAATTTTCTGATTGGTAGCGACATGAGTGATAGCGATTTCACCATTGGAAGTACTCTCTAGAGTATAAGATGAGCCAAAGTCATAAGGAAAATAGATACCTGCGGCAGAGACATAAGTTCCCAGTTGAGTCATGGTATTCACTGCTCACGTAGTTCACGAACCAACTACAGAAGAAGATCCGCTGATAGAAGATACTTCGACGATATAGAGAGCGTTGAGAAGTTTCTCCACGACTCATTGGATGAGAACAGAACCGGTATACTGGTTTAAATCCAATGTCCTACTCTTGATCCCGACCACCCCGTGATCTAAGGTCGTCAACGTATGAGTATAGCTGACATAATCTCCATTTTGTAGAATTTCTCACGATAAAGTCACACTTTGTCCTATCTCAAATCCACTCGCTTGTTGGATCACACTTCATGAAATCCAATCGCCGATAGATCATAAATTTTTGAAAACAAGAAAAGCGACAAGTAAGGTCACGATCACAACAATAATTAAGGTAGTATAAGAGATGCCATCTTTCTTTTGAGTGATATTGTGTTGAGTAAGTTCCATAAGAATAGATAAAAGATAAAACCTGCCTGCCGGCAGGCAGGGATGAAAGATAAATGTAGTAACTACTGTAACCAATATGAATTTCTTTGCAATGGAATTAATAAGAAGAGGGAATCGGGAATCAGGAATCGGTAGTCGTTAGTCATTAGTCGATGGCTGTTATCCGTTAACTGTGATCCGCTATCTGTTATCCGGGAGATTATTCTCCATCAATCTCTTTAATCTGATCTCTAATCACGGCAGCTTTTTCAAATTCTCGGAGCTTGATTGCTTCGTCAAGTTGGACCTTCAAGTCTTTCAAGATGATCCCTTTTTCCACTTTCGTCATTCTTTTTAATTTTTTAAACTTACCCTTGGTCATGGCATCAAATTTCTGGAAGAGAACTTCATCAGTCTTTACCGTCTCTAGATCTTTGACATTAGACGTCGCCGAGATGGGAGTGATATGATTTTTCTTATTGTACGTATCTTGGATATGGCGGCGACGATAGGTCTCTCGCAAAGATTTGACGATAGATTCAGTAAAGTTATCCGCGTACAAAATGACTTCTCATTTAGGATTTCTCGACGCACGTCAGATGATCTGGATCAGAGAAGTCGTTGAACGAAGAAATCATTCCTTATCTGCGTCAAGGATGGCAAGCAAAGTGACTTCTGGCAGATCAATCCCCTCCCTCAATAAATTTACTCCTACGATAATATCAATAGCTCAAGTCTTTAATTTTTTAATGATTTCTCGACGATCCATGGTAGCGATCTCGCTATGCAAGTAGAACGCTTTATATCATTTAGATACGAGAAAATTGGTCACCTCTTCAGAAGATTTTTTGGTTAAGGTCAAAATAAGAGCCCTTCCTCATTCCTTAATATGTGCATCAAGCTTAGCAAGCAAGTGCTCTAGAAATCAATTTCCTCCCACAGCTTCACCTTGATTCACATTCCCAGCAAGTTCCAGCTGCATATAGTCTTTGACATTGGGATATTGCATACCGTCAGACAATTGAATAAATACGCAATATTACCTTTTCAGAAATCGTTATCAAGGAAATTAAAAAGCGCACAGGGAAAATAATCTTGTATTTTTCAGATCTTTTAGATATAAAGATAGAGCGACCTAAAGAAAAGGCCATAGGATAAAATAGTACAGAATATCTACCCAAAATTAATATTTTATTGGACAAATTCATATGAGAAAACCTTTCAAAAAACATTTACAAACAATCCCCGTGGAAGAAGCTCATGGCGGAAGCGGCAAAAGACAAGTCATTTTATCAAAAGATGATGCAATTTCAGAGCAATTGCAGGCAATGACAAAAGGCTTCCTCGAGGCAGGGTCAAAATTTGATTGGCATGCTCATGAAAGCGTCGATGAATTTTTTCTTGTATTAAAAGGTAAGGGATATATCGAATTTAGAAGTGGAGAAAAAATCGAATATTCTCCTGACGATCTCATCTATATCCCAGATGGGATAGAACATAAAATTGAAGCCACGGGAGAAGAAGAAAATGAATTTTTCTTCATTAGACTTAACAAGTAAAAGGCGAATCCCAGACCGCCTAAAGGCGGGGGCTTTGGGAATACTGTTATAGTTCAACCTCAATTCAAAGAACTTCTTCCTTTCATTGAGCGTCAACGTAGTTCTTAACTACTTCTGAGGTTATCTCTCACACTG
>CAIXFE010000037.1 GCA_903918675.1 uncultured bacterium | reverse complement strand
TATCTCATCTAAGAATCTGCTTGGGGGATTATTTTTGGTTTGTCACCACGTCATCCTCGAGTGTGCGTACGAGAGAAACAAAACGTCTTTAGCTCTCGTGACTGCGACATACATCAGTCTTCTTTCTTCTTCCAAAAGTTTAGGTTCCATCATCGCGTTAGAGAGTGGGAACATATGATCTTCCAATCCTGCGACGAAGACGATAGGGAATTCCAATCATTTACTGGAATGTACGGTCATCAATTTCACCGCATCGATTTCGCCTGCTTCATTTTCAGAGATATCTGCGAGCAATGAAACTTCCTCCATAAATTGTCTGAGTGTCTCTTCTCCTGGCTCCACATATTTTCATGCCATATTTATTAATTGCCCGATGTTTTCATATTTTTCATCGGCGGCAGTTTCGCTGCCTTCTTCTTTGATGAGATAGTCTCTATATTTTATTTTTTTGATGAGTTGTTCTATCACGAGGCTTGGTGTATTTTTGGGAAGTGATTTATAGATCTCTTGTACGAGGTCGAGAAAATTCTGGATCCCTGATTTGGCCATCGGCGTGATCTTGATATCGAAATTTGGATTCTGACTCTGATACAACACCTCTGTGAGAGAAAGTCCTGACATGATCGCGTGTTCTTCCAGCGTTTCTAATGTGGTTTTTCAGATCTTTCTATTGGGGATATTGAGAATCCTTTTGAGTGAAATGTTGTCGCTAGGGTTATTGAAATATTTGATATAGGCGGTGACATCTTTGATCTCTTTTCTCTCAAAAAATTTAAATGCTCCGAAAATTTTGTACGGGATCCCTTCTTGCAGAAATAATTGTTCGAATGGATTGGATTGTGCGTTCGTCCTATAAAGAATTGCTACGGATCATCGGGTTTTGATCTTGGTTTCGTCTTTGAGCTTCTTGATTAGATCGACAATGTTCGCTGCCTCATCCATTTCACTTCCATGAGAAAAGACTGTGATCTTCTCATCTCCTGTCCTATGTGCGACAATCTCTTTCTCGTATTGATTGAGATTATTTTTGATGATATGATTACCGGCTTGGACGATATGTGGTTTGCTACGGTAATTGATTTGCAGCTTAAACATCTGGATATCGGGTCGGTATCTTTTTACATTGAGAAAATTTTCCATCAATGCCCCGCGTCGTCCATAGATACTCTGGAAATCATCTCCGATCATCGTGATGTTGGAATTTTTTCCCGTGAGCATTTTCATGAGTTCAAACTGAATCCGGTTGGTATCCTGTGCTTCGTCCACGAGGATATAGTCAAATTTATTCTGCCGTTTGGTCAGCGTCTCTTTATCTTTTTTAAACAGCAGGTAGGGGAGGAGTAACAGATCGTCGAAGTCGAGTGCGTTTGCCTTCTCTATGGCTTTCTGATATTCTTCGTAGATCTGTCCCATGTGTTGGTCGTGATCACTTTTGCTATTACTGATATACATTCTGGGTTCGATGCCATTATTTTTCTGAGTAGAGATGAAATTTTTTACTTCATTTACTTTATAGACGTCTTGCAGATTCATCCTCTTGAGGACATCTTTGATGACGGATTGAGATTCGCTCGTATCGAAGATGCTGAAATTTTTATTATATTTCATCCCGAGTTTATCGATATCTTCTTTGAGAATCTTCAAAAACATACTATGAAATGTTCAGATTCGCTTCAATGAATTGGGAGTGAGAAATGTCGAATGAGCCGTTGCAGGTTTACTCTTCTCCATACTTTGCAAAAAATCATCCAATGAATCATCATTGCTAGTTTTTTTCTCATCGCCACTTTCCACCCCCGCCATATGCGGGGTCAACTTTCAACTCTCAACTTCCAAAATCTCTTTAGAGATTTTGGCCAATCTTTCTCTCATCTCATTCGCAGCTTTGTTGGTAAACGTGACGGCCAAAATTCTATTTACAGGAACTTTTTTGCCTCGGATAAGGTAGGCAATTTTGTAGGTCAATACTCTGGTCTTTCAGCTCCCTGCGCCTGCGATGATCAATGCAGAAGT
>CAIXFE010000036.1 GCA_903918675.1 uncultured bacterium | reverse complement strand
CTCAACACTCCGGTCACTTTTGTTGCGAGAGCAAATGCTTCGTGACTTTCATTATACTCGCAAGAAATCACGCTCAAAGTGCAGGTCCCTGCAGCGCAAGCGCCTGCTTCATATACAGGACAACTGACGTTTACGTATTAATTTATCCTTTACAGGACAAGTAGTGTATAGTTGATAATTTATAATTCCGGAATCTTTTTTGAAGGATGGTAGTCGGGAAGTATCTCGGCATTTTTTAAAAGAAAAAAGCTGGATCCGGACTTCGGTCAGCTTCATTTCTTAGGATATAATTTTTTCTAGGAGGACTCCTTTTTGCGTGAAGAAAATTTCCATTTTACCAGAAGGGCGAGAATGATGACGATAAGGAGGATGATGGCCTCTGATCTATATTTTTCTCGTAAGGTCAGTGAGACATTCACATCGATGAATTTGGCTCTGCGGATAACGATATTGAAATCTGTGGTTCAGGTATTGCTACTTCATTGTCCATAGTAGACGAGGCAACCATTGAAGGTGCCGTGCATCCCCTTGGGATACTGTATGCTTGCGTGTTTGGTGATAGAACTTGTCGCCGGCAGAACTAACGATGAATCCATGCCTGTTACGTATTGTCCGAAATTTGTCTTCTGATCTTTATCTAGACATGCTCTGTTTTTTCGTTGGTCATTGGTGAAGGTACCATCTACAAAATCTACCGAGATGGCGATGCTCTTATTATCATTATTGGTAAATTGGAGGCAGAGATCTTGCGTCTGTCCATCGTGGATCGAAAATGTTTTATTTTTTGCATCGGTATCGCAGAAAGAGACTTCTATACTCTGGACCGCACTTCCGGCCTGATTAAGCGCAGCGGTGCTTATTTGTGTAGTGACCTCTTTCATTCCGCTCGTCTGTGCACACGTGATGCTTCATAGGCATACGAACGAAAAGAGAGAAAGAAATAGAAATTTTTTCATGAAGTGCTTTTGTGGATAAAGTGATCAAAATTTTATATATTTTGAAACAAAGATTCTGCCTTATGGTGTCGGAGGAGTTGTGACGTTCACTTGAGGTTGAACAATGGGAGGAGTTGTAATTCAGGATGTCGGAAGATTTTCTCAGATGATTACAGAAGATGAGGTGGTTGTGGGTCAGGATGGTTGTATGTTTGGTCCTATAGTTACTGGTGTTTCTGGTGTCTGTGATTTTTTCTTTTTCGTCGCTGCTCTGATCAGGAGAATAATGATGATGAGCAAGAGGAGTAATCATGCGATAGTGACGTAGGTGATGATATTAAAAATAAAGATATGCGTCGTTTCGCTGAGGTGAGATGTCTGGATATTTACGCCAGAAAGTCCATCGATGAATGGAGTGAATGCTACCTGCATATCGACCTTGAGATCGTAATTTGGGATGCTATCAAGTTTCTGATTGATGATAAATTCTTCTCCTTTGAGGATGGTACGACTTTGTGAAAAGGTCTGTCTATACATGAGGATATTGGTTGCTGTGCCGGTAATGACCACATTTTCCTGCATGGAACCTACGTTTTTTATCGTTGTCTGGATGACATATTTATTGTCAGCAGGATCTTGGTAGATTCTGATCTTGGGATTGGAGGAAAGATTCGCTCCACTCGCACTACTAAAACTCTCCAAAATAATTCATCAGGTCATATTCTCTGGATGGCCTACAAGGACATCGATAAATTTTGCTTTGCGCATGAGGATGGTGAAATTGGTATTCCCACCTGTGCTTGATGGTCAGGCGCTGATGATGCTGTAGGTCAGACATCCATGATATCGTCCATCGCTTCCTTGTGGATACTGCAAGAGGGCAGTCTCGGTCTTGTTTTCTCCTCCACTCAAGGTCACTGATTGCTCATAACCTGTCACGTATTGTCAGAAATTTTCTTTGCTGCTTTCATCGAGACATGCTCTATTTTGCCGTTGGTCATTGGTAAATGTCCCATCGATGAAATTCACTTTCACGATAAATGCGTGATCAGAAGTGTTGCTTAGGGTGTAGCAAATCCCTGTCTGTGTGTCAGTCTGTAAGGTATAGTGGAGGATGTTCCCTGTAGCATTACAGTAATCTAGAGAAATATTCTGCAGATCGTCGGCGTGAACTGAAATGATTGATCCGGCTCACAATGCAAGAAAACTCGCAAATAAGAGGAGATATTTTTTCATGATGATCGATGTAAATAAAAAATATTCAAGAAAAATCTTGCTGAGAGTATAGGTATATGATGAGGATAATCAATAATTCTTTTTTACTAGTTAGGATACAGTGTGAAGGTTAAGGTGCCGGAATATGTCCCTCTATTCTGTAATCATGGAATCATTACTTGGATGGCGGGATGGACGCCGTATTTTCACGTAATTCCGGAATTTGCTCCCGCATCTCTTCTGAGGAAGGTGAGTACGCCGGTACCAAATGATACGTAGGATCATCCGATAGATGACGTGACGTTCGCATTGCTCGCTCATGAAAGAGTGGCTATGCCACCTATGGTTTTGATCGCAATATTATGGTTGCTGATGATGTCTCCATGGCTATCTGATAAATTTCCCATAGATAATGTCGTGTAGTATCATTGGTCATCACCGACATAATCGGCTACTGAGAAATATTCATTCGTTCCCGTGAAGGGTTTCTCGATTGCTTGTGTAATAGCAGGAGTCGTGATACTTCCTAGGTCAAATGCTATCGGACTATCTATCAGATAGGTGAGCGCTAGCGTCGTGATGCTGAATGTTCATGATGTTATCCCTATCTGCATCGTTGAAGTAACAGTCGTCGAGGTCGAACTGCTTGATGTCAGTCAGATAGCGAAGGTATCTCCATCTTGTCCTGTGGTAGAAAGTCCGCTGACGGCAATGCTATTTTTGTAGAGCGTGCCTGCGCTTATACTTACATTCGTCGTGATGCCTGGACCATAGCCGGTGAGGGTGATGATATTCGACGTATAGAGTGCATTCAATGATGCTCCAGAATAGGAGATGAAGACTGGATTAATTCGAGAGACTCTTGCAATAGTAGATCAGGTATTCCCTGCGAGATCGGAGAAGGTGAATGTGAAATTGCCGTTTCCCGTGAAGGTATGTCAGGTAAAGTTTATATTTGTAAGACTTTCAGAATATCAAGTGAGTGTAGCGATGACGTTTGAGTTCGTAGCTCAGGTAGGAGAATATGATACCGTCGCAGTGGGGGGTATCATGTCTATATTCCCTCGGGATACAGTGATATCTTTGGTATCGTTTTCATTGTCTTTGACCCTGATGGTGCAGCTATCGCTTCCGACTTGATTGGCGTTCGGTGTATAAGAAATAGTGCTTCCGATGACGCTACACGTACCTTTGGCTCATTGAGCAACGATTCCACTAAAGATGATCGCTCAGTTACCACATGCTCATTCGGTTACGTTGGATGAAATTTTCCAGTCTGCGGTTTGAGTCGTATTGCCTACATTCGCTTGTCAGGTAAAGTCATTTGCGGTCGGTGCTACGTCGGTGAAGATGTAAGTGGCGGTATGAGTAGTAATATTTTCAAATTGATCTCTGACTCGTCAGGTCTGTATCTGTGTTCCTGGTTGTTGCCCAGGTATCGTTACTCATGTTGTAGTTCACCAGGTAACTCCATCAAAACTATAAGGCGTACTATTCAGTCCAATTCCCGTATCAATAGCATTGCTGATGCTGAGGAGTCACGGAGAACATTCAGGTCCCGAAGCATTTGCAAAAGTGAAGGTCGGCCCTATATTATCAATACTAATTGTCCTTCCTGTACTGATGTTATTCCCAGCTAGATCGCTTGCATATCCTGTATAGCTATAAGTATTGTTTGCCACCACACCAGTTTGTGAAATTGTGAAATTCCATCTACCGGTATCGTATTTATTGAGATTGGAATAGTAGAGCGTAGATATTTCTCAGGCAGAGAGTGCGCGATTGTAGATACGAACTTCATCTATTTTTCCTTTGAAATTCTGACTCGTAGCATCTCTCCATGAACCTAGGTAGTAATTTCCGACCGGATTACCTCCTGCTGTTCCTGTCGTTAACAATGCCCCATTGAGATATAGACTACTACCAGATGGTGTCCTGATCAACGCAATATGATTCCATACTCCTGTCAGATATGCTCCTGTACGTGCACCACCAGAATATCGTCGAAGTACTGGTTGGTTTGTGCTTCCTACTTTGGATTCCAATTCAAATCAAGCTGGGCCTCCTATCAAGGTTTCATAGCCGTCTGCACCGAAACTATCTCTATAAAATCGGAATGAAATAGTATAATTAGCTGTAGGGGTCCAGGGAATTTGGATGGCTCAGTTGTTCCCATCGAAAGAATATGCTCCATTCCATCTTCCATTACCTGTTCGAGAGACTCATCCATAACCACTGGCATTATTTCCATATTGGGAAAAATCTTTGATCATGCCATCCGTTTCTCCAAATGCTGCCACCTTATCAAAGTTGTACATCAACAATAATCAAGAGTCGTAGATACTATAATCGGTGCCACTTCGTGATCGCTTGAACTGTGAAAGATTATTTTCTATGATATTGAGTTGTCCCGTAAATGAGAGTGTATTGATCCATGCATTATCTACAGGATTACTTCATGTGAAGGTTATCACGGGTGCTGTCGTGTCTACGATAAAATTCCATCATGAACTCCGAGATCAGGTATTCCCAGCGTTATCGTATGCAGCTATTCTTCGATAGTAGGTTCCATCCGAGAATCCGATCAGAGATATTCCTGTGGTAGATATATTTCCCGAAGTCACAAAACTAGAGAATCCTGAGTCCGTACTTACTTGGTAGAGATATCAACTAATTCATGATCATGTATCTATG
>CAIXFE010000035.1 GCA_903918675.1 uncultured bacterium | reverse complement strand
CCCTGCAGGCAGCGCAGGTAAGTCCATGTAACACATGGCAAGGATCTCCCCGAATTTCTGGGAGATTTCTTGTTATTCGAAAAAATCAAAAAGATTCCATCACTTTCTAATGTGAAGTCCGTATTCGCGGACAAACCTCCACTGACCACACCATATTGTACCAAGCTCCGCTTAGCCACATGCAATGTGGCTCTACAGGAATTGTGGTGGGGCCTCCACCTTCCATTCTATACGCCAACCACTTCCACTTCTGCTCCTCGCAATTCAGCTAATTTCTTCAACACTTCTCCGACTTTATACCTCGGATCTTGTTGACTAGCATAGTACCATTTATGTGGATCGACAAAAATTATTTTCTTCAGATCTTTGAAATCTTGAAATATCTCAGCATAGGTACAGAAAATGACGGACTTTATTCCTTTTTTGATCTCCCATCGATGCACATCTTTCTGATTTTGCGTCTGACTAGCCAATAGAATAATGGCATTATTGTTTTCTATCGTTCTATCGTTCCATCGTTCCAAAGATCAACCCTGATTGCTCATAGTTCGCAAATCAGGAAAAACGATCAATGTCTGCCCCTCGGAAGAGATGTTGAGAGGTGAAGACTCACCTACTGTTGTAGGCTTCGTCTGTGGAGAATTGAGAGGTTGGCGACTGTCTTTAAGCTTTGAGCTTTTAGCTTGTCCACCACCAAGGTGGGCTTTAAGCTTAGACTCCCTCTTCAACAATCCTTCAATATCATCACTCACAAACAACCTAATCACTGACTTGTACGTCGTATAATAGGTCTCTACCATCCAGTGCAGAAGCTTAATTGCATTGAGCGAAAGAAATCAAGGATATGCTTTTTCAAGACTTGCATTTTGTATGGTAGAAACATTCAAGTACAATTCTTCAAACGAGATTTTCTCTCCCAGACACAGAAAAAATTCTGAACCCAGTTGGAGTAGGTCTCCCGTTTTCGTCTTCAGACTCCCCGCGGAAAGCTTGAATACCTTATCAAATCAGCCGAATCTAGTGAAGGAATAAATGTACATAATAAATTAAGGATGAAGAATTAAGGAGGAAGAATCATTGAAGATGTATAAGAAAAAAGTAAAATAATACAAGAAAGGAAGGAAAATAGTTATTGGTTATTCGTTATTAGTTATTTGGCCGGAAGCCATCCCCAATATACCAATACACAAATACACCAATATACATTCTCTTCAATTTCCTTGCTTTTTACTAGAAAATATGTATAATAATTAGCGACTCAAGAAAGTCTCAATTGTATGTCTCTTGAAACTTTATATATAAAAACCAAAAGTATGCCTACACCTCCAGAAAAAAACGCACAGACAGCTCCTCTCGCAGGAATGATTTTTTTCCAGATTAAGCCCTTCAAGGACAATGATCGCACGATCGGACATTGGGATACTTTGAGTAAAAATCTGATCAATCTCAAAAGAAAGAAAATAGTCTTTATGATCAGTGGAAATGCATCAGACATCAAGATGTATGTCGGGATCCCTAAGAAATTTAAAACCTATTTCACAAATACATTTTTTGCAAGTTATCCTACCTCCGATCTCATCGAGGTCAATCCTATCAAAATCCCTGAAAATAGAAATCATATCCACTTCTCACGAAGAGGAAAATTTCTCACGAAAGAAGAATTTACCAGAGACGGAACCTATATGGATCCTATCAGTCCTCTCTTCGCGCTCTTCACTCCTATCGATCCAGAATCTAGACTTACGTTATACTTTAGCTATACCTTTAGACATCCACGGACATTGTCCTATATTTTCACGAGACTCTATCAGATCACTCGATGAGCCAAGAAAAAGACGGAGGACGGAGAAAAGGAGCCCAAAAGAGAAGAGAAGCCAGAAATTTTTGCTTCCTTCTCGTACAAGATATTTACCAAAGATCCTTATCTCGCAGAGCAACTGAAACTCAATATCAGATCTGCTTATGCTCCTTTCGTCTCCAATGGGAAACTCAGGATCTGGAAAAATAAGAAATATTATGGGCTGACACATTCGCAGGCCGATAACTTTTTCCATATCCCGGTCAAAGAAAACTTCGTCAAAGGATTGGACTATTGCGTATACAAGAAACTCCCCTATCCCGTCAATCTCCCAACCACAAAAAATACACAAGAAGGCGATCTCACCGTCATTGGGAATACCGATTATAGAGGAGAAAAGATCACTTTCGGAATCAAAAAGGAAGATAAATTTAGACATGTATACATCATCGGAAAGACAGGTACAGGTAAATCCGTACTCTTGAGTAATATGATCATCAGCGATATGAGAGCAAATAACGGGATCTGTCTGATCGATCCGCATGGAGATCTCGTAGACTCCGTCTTGGAACATATCCCGACAAGCAGGATCAACGACGTCATTCTTTTCGATGTCGCAGATTTCGAGTATCCTATCGGATTTAATTTGCTGCAAGCAGATACAGAAGAAGGAAGGAATCTGATCGCGTCAGGCGTGGTCTCGACCTTCAAGAAAATCTTTGAAAATTCTCGAGGACCTAGGTTGGAGTATTGTCTAAGAAATGTAGTCCTGTCGTTAGTAGATTATCCCAATGCGACAATGATGCATATTCTCAGGACCTTGACTGATAAAAGCTTCAGAGAAGAAGTGATCTCACATATCAAAGATACGTTGGTAATCAGATTTTGGAGAAATGAATTTGATAAATGGAATGATAAACAGAGAGAAGAAGCCGTCGGACCTATTACCAACAAAGTCGGACAATTCCTTTCATCCAAACTCGTCAGAAATATTTTCTGACAACCCAGGACAAAATTGAACTTCAGGAAAGCAATGGACGAGGGGAAAATCATCCTCATCAACTTAAGTAAAGGAAGGATCTGAGAAGATAATGCAAATATGATTGGATCGCTTCTTGTCACCAAGATGCAGATCGATGCCATGTCTAGAGCGGATATCCCAGAGAGTCAGAGAAAAGATTTTTATCTCTACATCGATGAGTTCCAAAACTTTGCATCACAATCATTTACCACCATCCTCTCAGAAGCGAGGAAATATAAGCTTTCTCTCATCGTAGCCAATCAGTTTACTTCACAGCTCTTGGTAGAGATCAGAGATGCCATCTTCGGGAATATCTGAACGATCATCTCTTTCACTGTAGGAAAAGATGACGCTGATGTCATCACCGGACAATTCAAAGAGATGTCGAGTGTCAACGATTTGATTTCATTACCCAAATATACGACGTATACAAGATTGATGATCGATGGAATTTCTTCTGATCCGTTTAGTATGAAGACTTTACCTCCAAATCTAGTCGGCGAAGGATCATTAGAATTGATCGATAAGATCAGAAAACAATCCAGACAAAGATACGCTATGGAAAAAAATCAGCTGGAAAGATTGATGGATGCACGAGGAAAGAAAACCTTCTCTGTCCAAGAAAAGATCGCAGAAAAAGCAAAATATGAATCTTTAGGCATGAGCGAAGCAGAAGCAGAAAACCTGCAAAATCCTTATATCGTCCAAAACGAAAGTAAATTCACTGAATATGAAATCGATTCTGTACAACCCGATGCGATCATTTTCGATACTGATCGTTTCAATCACAAAGCGATACGATACGAGAAACCAAGGATGCTCGAAAATCAGGCGAACTTAAAATATGAAAGAGGCGCAAATGTAGATATAGGACAAGGCATCATCAAGATGTATGTAGATATCTACCAGCATCAGACCATTACTATGGACGATAAATCGCCACTCATGATCTGGATAGGAAATAAGGAAGACATCATCAAACAGATGGAAGAAATTTTCAAAAGCGCAGGATATAATGCAGAGCAACAAAATGTCCTGAAATTCTGTCCAAACTTAGAGAAGCTCAAACTCCAACATCCTGAAGTAGTAACTACTCCCACACCTGCGGCGCCATCAACAGCTACAAATGCCACGACACAACCAAGTTACACGACCCCAAGTATCCCAACGGGCGATGCAAGCTTCTCGATCAAAGATATCAAATTATGAGAGACCTATGAAGGATATATTAAGCTGAGTTACAACTATGGTATGTTCATCACCGTCAAGGGCGTAGAAGGTTTGCTTCACAAAAATTTCATCGTCGCTCCCGATGGCGTCGATCGAAAAAAATATTTCAATATCGGCGATAAGATCAAAGTAAAAGCTAAGGAATTTAAGGATATCAATGGGGAGAAGAAGGTAGTATGGAGTATGAAATAGGGTTGAGAAGTTGAGGTCCGCACCACAATTTCTGTAGAGCCACGTGCACTTGTCCCGTACGAAGCTACGGGATATGATTCCGAAGCTTAGCATATCGATGGTGCGGAGCAGTTGAGAATTGAGGATTACGATGAAACGATAAAAAAACATAATCTAACAAAAGATGAGTCTGTTTCAGAAGAGAAACTGTTTTTTTATGAAAAAACCGTCTAAGAAAAAAACATGATACAAAATGCAATATGTTCCAAGATAGCAGGAGATGGAGTAGATAAGACTGGAAAGACTACTGTATTACGTGAAATTGAAAAAAGACTGGGGGAGGAACTTGAACTCAGTAGTAATGAGATAACCATCGTAAAGTTTAATAGAGAGAAGTTTTCACAGGAAACAATAGCAAGAGAGATAGAGATCAATACTTCAAAAAGAGACAAAAGAGAAAAATTACTTGCCCATATGTGAAATTTTCTAGAATGAGAGATTAACAACTATCAGAAAGAATGCCTAGGCAAGAAGATAACTATCTTAGACCGCAGTCGTTTCTCATTCATAGCTACTCGGGGAATAGCCCTAGGATATACTATCGATAGGATGGTGGATGAATTATGGCCCATGACAAAATGACTCCCCATGCCCGATATATTTATCCATACAACAGCAGATGCAAAAACGATACAAACAAGATTTGATCAAATCATCGCCGGATGAGGAAAGTTGACTGACACGGACAAACTCATCTTAAAAGATATTCCATGATCTCTTGCAACATTTGAGAAAATACTCAACATGCAAAGCTCTCCCATCCCCAAAGACAAAGTAATCAAATTTGATACCTCGAGGATGTACATAAAAGATGGCATTAACTATATTGGAGAGAGGCGTGATAAGCAAATAGAAAATATTATGGATTTTATTTACAAAGATTATAATGGGATACGCTAAGAGCTATCTGCACCAAGTCGTCAAAGTAAAAATAGAGAGGCCACTAGGGACCAAGCACCCCAGTTATGATTTTATCTATGAACTAAATTATGGATTTATCCCAGGGACCATAGCCCCTGATGGGAAAGAGATCGACGCCTATGTCCTGGGGATAACTGAGCCGATAGATGAATTTGAAGGCGTCTGTATAGCCATTATTCATAGGACCAATGATAATGATGATAAAGTAGTCATTGCGCCCAAATGAGAAGAATATAGTGATGAAGAAATAAAGAGACTGACAGACTTTCAAGAGAAGTTTTTTGAGTCAGAGATTGTAAGATAATCTGATTTTTATCTACGAATATTGCAAAATGGCGATCCTTCCCGAAGAAATTGAGCCACTTATAACAAATCTTCATATAGAGAAGCACAGAACAAAGATCTGAGAACTTTTTGATATTTTGAACGCATGAAAAAGCCCTGGGTATAGTGATGTGTTGCGTTATCACTCAAGGATGGATGACCCAGAACTAGAAGAATTTGGGAAAACGGTGCTAAATCTTTATGAAAAAAAGAAGATTATAAATGATTATATAATTTCTGGGCAAGTTTTTTTGTATATGGAGGAGGGCTACAAATAAGGTATTTTGAACTTATCACTCAAGAAACACGAGCAAAATTGGCTTATTTAGATACCGGAAATCACATTACAACAGAATTATGTAATTTGAAAGATAGCATGTGATCAATCGAACGATGGAGTAATTACATTGAAGAAGATTTAATGTATGCTGTCGCAGATGCGGGGCAACCTATACCGAATCTCTCTTGGTACTTCCTATGAAACAATCACATCGAACTAGAAAAGAGAATAATCAATTCATTGTCAGATGAAAAAGCAATGTGATTCATAAGATGAATGCTCTATGAAAGATTCTTGGATACTAGAGTGAAAGAAGTATTACTACGCTCATGATCAATGAATGCAAATGAGGATGTCCAACCGGGGAATATAAATAATATCGAAGGGCTCAATCAAATCAAAAAATCTCTCAAGAAGCATCTCAAGAAATTTGATGAAACACGTAACTTTCTTATAGAATGGGCTAGAGAGTCATGAATAGGGGAAATCAAGATAGTGAAAGTCCGGTATATCCAAATGATCGAATCGTTAGTAGAGATCGAAGCAATATTGAAAGAGCATACTGAGAAGTTCTTAGATCACTCAAAAGAAGAGAAAAGTATCGATGATTTACCATTTTAAAATAGCCACATCCAATTTTGATCTTATTAATTAATATTTCAAAAAAATCTCACGGGTGTTCCCCAGGGATTTTTTTATTTCTCAAAGTTTAATTTCTGCGCAGAGATCAACTTAGCATAATGCTTCTTGATCTTTTTTTCTTCTGAGCTGGAAAGCCTTTCTACAGATTGTAAATACGTCATAATCTTTGCCTGATCTCTCCTATTGTCACATGCATTTGCATCTCTCTTGCTCAAGAAGGCAGGCTCTCATTTCTTAGTTTGCAGAGGTTGTAAGGTGATCGGATGTCTTTGTTTATATTCTCGATTGAGCTCATCCAGCCTCTCCTCAATCTTCTGATTACGCTCTTGGATCAATGCATAACGCCTCTGCAGCGCTTGAAGATTATGTGGCTGAGTCAAGAAGGCAAGAACATTGGGCGTAAGATAAGGACTGACGGATTCTGTATGACCTTCTATCAGAGCTTTTCTGATAAAAGTAGAACTGAGAGGAATATCCTCAGATCATTCCAAAAACACATCATCTGCCCTCACAAAATTATATCATTCAAACTTTTTCACTACTCCAGCCTTCTTTTTGGAGGAGAAGAAATCTGGATAAGTATTTTTGATTTCCTCGTATGATCATTGAGTAAATCATATTGGCAATCTATCTTTACCTAATATAACCAGACTCTCTTGAGGAATGATCTTGATCACTTTTCCTTCTGTATCCTTGATGAATTTTGGTATGCCTTGAGAAAGATATTGCAATGATCAGCAAATATCTAACTTCATAATTTCTATTCTTTCTTCCAGAGTGAATCCAACATCATAGTCTTTTCATGGGCTCTTTCATAAGATTACAAATGAAGGAATCTTTTTTTCAACGGCTAGATTTTGGACCTCTTGAAGCTGTCTGCCATGAGCGATATGTTTTGGAGAAAAATTGCCGCTCGTACACACCACTCATTGTTTCGAATATTTTATATCGTCACTAAGATCGCTAAAAGGAATTATTTCTTTCTCCTGCCGATTGGTGGGGTCTTTACTCTTATAAACTATGATACGAGATTTTTGCTCGTAATCAGTTTTGAGTCTAGCAATGGTAATAGAATCATCCGTAGTCGCCTGAGCCGTAGTCCCAGGCTTCCTGCCAAAACTTGTTGCAGATAGTCAACCACGGATATCATCATCTCTTCATATCTTCTGCAATTCAAGCCTTTTAGAATCTATATGAAGTAAAGTGATATGAGCTGCATTTTGTGCTATATTATCTTCTACTTCACAAGTTATGAAGATCACCTTATTGGATTTAGATGTTAGAATATCTAAGATATTTTTCTTGGTTATCTCTTGTGCTCACAATTGGAGGGCAAAAGTGGTCTTGCCTACACCAGACACGCCTATGATATATTCCGATCAATGAGATTTCTCGGAGATTAATGCCTGAAAAAGCTTTTCTACAGTTTCATAATTATTTCTCTGTAAAAATTCTTGCCCCCTTCGTCCACGAAATAACTGATGTAGCTGATCTCTATCTCAGAGAAATATTTTTTTATCGTCCATCTCTTATTATAATTATAAATTATATACATAGATATAGAGATTTGTCAATCTTTTTCAAGGGACAGTATTTCTTTCAAAAGAAAAAAACTCCCGGGCTATACCGCGAGAATTTTTTTTAGAAATTTATATATTAAAGACCTACATGGAATCGTAATTGGTTATTGGTTATTCGTTATTGGGAAGTGAAATGATCCAATCCCCAATACACCAATATACTAATACACAAATATACTACATTTCCACACTCTATGCATATTGCACAACTTCTACCGTCTCAAGTATCTGATCAATAGTCGCTTGGATCTCCATGATCGGCAATTGGAAGGTATTGTAAAAGAAGTTATTTTCCAAAAGAAATCCTTGTAAAGTCTGAGAGGTCTCGTTAAGAGAAGAGACAATATTTTCTACATCTTTCATGTCGTGAATAAATGCCTTGGGCATAGCCTTTTTGAGATCATTCAAATGATTTTTGATCTTCTGGATAGTGAGAATGACTCTATCTACGAATTCTGAAGAAATCTGTCCTGCAGTACTTGTACTATAACTACCGACGCTTTCAGAGTTGATCTCCATACAGAGCGCAAGTGATTGCTCGATACTTTTACAAAGTCCATCGATTTTCTGGACAAGTGAATCTACTTGACGTAAAGATTCGGCTGATACATGTGCATTTTCCATAAGGGGTGATAAAGTGATAAAAGGTCCGGTCTGCCGTCCCGATGAAATGATAAATGGCAATAAATAATTTTTCTCGTTTAAGCGTTTAGTCGTTTATTCGCTTTGACGATATAAGTATACCCCTGAAATGTTTTTTTTCAAAAAAATAAATAGAATCTGAAGGGATTTGTACGCGAATCTAGATTTCAACGGATTTCCTGTTTACAAAGGGATTTTTGTATGTTTAAGTGCAAACTAATTGTTATCAAAATGACGATTTTCGCCCAGGACTTCCGTCCCGGTCGTATAAGAGGTCGTGCTTCCAGCACTTTCCCTAAGTAAAAGTCCCTGCGGGACGACCTCTCCCTAACCGCGGACGGAAGTCCGCGGAAAAAAAAAGAAGAAAAAACCTCTGAGTGCCAACGGTACGACCTATAAAAGACAAAGTCCAAAATTTGCTTGTAAATTTCCTTCAAAATTTGCAAAAAAAACAATTCTGAATATAATGGAGATAGAATCTTTCATCTATAATCTTTCATCTATAATCTTTCATCTTTAATCCAATCCGATGCACAAAACTCTCCAAATCGGCAAAACTCAATGGATCTTTGTCCAAACCCCAGATCCAGAAACAATCAACAATCTCGCTCAGGAGTATGATTTTCATGAAATGATTACTAATGATCTTTTGGAGGTGAATGCTCAATCCAAGATAGAAAGTAGTGGGAAACATTTTTTCTTGGCATTGAGTTTCACTAAATATATTCCAAGCAATGGAAGATCTGTGTTTAATGAACTGGACGTCATCATAGGAGATAATTATATTATTACTACAATTGGATCAGAATCACAAAGTTTTACTGCACTTTTTGATACCGTGAGCCAAGAGGATAAAACCATCGATGAATCATATAAATCTTCTCCCTATTATATCCTCTATAGGATTATAGATGCCTTCTATGATAAGACAATAAAATCTCTTTCTTTTTCATCACAGAGATTATTGGACATTCAAAACAGTATCAGCGATGGAGCAAAAAATGAGGTGATAGACGATCTGATGAATGAAGATCTCAATAAAATATTGATCAAGCACAATTTTCTTTCTCAAAAAGACGTTATCAATGATCTGATCAACCATATCGATGAGTTTCATGACAAACAGCTCAAAGTATACTTCAATGATCTGAAAGTCAAACTCGCAAGGATCATCAGTACCATCAATGTGCTGACTGAGAAAAACGATTCACTCATGACAGCATACAATACTTACCTCGGGATCAAGAGCAATAAAAGCATGACAAGATTGACGTTTATCAACTCCATTTTTATGCCTCTGACCGTCATCGCCGGAATCGGTGGAATGTCCGAACGAAGTATGATGACAGGTTCTCAAAATTGGAGGATCGCTTATCCACTCTTCATTCTGGGATGTGTTGCAATAGCATATATCACGTTCTTGATTTTACGTAAGTTCTTTATGAAGAAATAAAAAGTAAAATTTTCAATTTCTAATTTCTAATTTCTAAAGAATTTCTAAGCTCTAAGTTCTAAGCTCTAAGCTCTAAGTTCTAAGCTCTAAGTTCTAAGGTCCTTAAGCTTTATGCCCGAAGCCAATATTCTGAATAACCAATCCGATATCGGACATTTTTTTATAAGCGATGAAAATGATATTTATATTGAAAACAGATCAAACATTGATAGTATCCTCTACATGAAAGCATTCCCACGCATGATTATGTGGATCAGATTTTTTATTCCTTCCCCTCCCCCATGAAAAGAACATTAGGACTCCGATTTGTAATCTCCCCGCTCATCATAGGGTTTTTACGACTTTTAGTTAGTTTGGTATTTTGGATGGTGTCCATGGTTGCATGAACTACTGGACAACCAGATTTATTTCTCGCTCTAAAAAGTTTCCTTAATCGATGATTGTGAATCCTCGCGATAATTTCAATTATTCTCCTAATCCTCGGGATCATATTCTTAGCTACGTCGAAAAAAAAGGAGAAATGATTTACCATAGGAGAAGTTATAAAATTTGGACGAACGAAGTCTAAGAAACATATGGGAAAATTCATCTTGGGATTTGCCATCTACATACTCGTAGAGAGTATAAGCAGCTCATTCGGAAGAAATCCCGACACAGAAAGTGTCTTACCTAGGGTTATTTCCATTATAGTTACTTTGATCACGATGTGGCTTGGATTATGATTTAGGAATCTGGCTTTGCATATCGTCGATGATACTAAAGCAAAATTTTCCGATGTATTTGTAGGATATAAAAAGACAGTCAGATATATCAGTGCAAAGATTATCTGAGGATTTATTATTCTCGTAGGGTTTTTCCTACTGATCATCCCTGGGATTTTTCGAGCATTGAAGCTGAGTTTTATCCCTTACCTGATCCTAGAGAAAAATCTCGGACCGATCAAAGCGATCAAGGAAAGTCGAAAGATGACCAAAGGATGGACCGGAGAAATTTTAGTAGTAGGTATCTTATGCTGACTGATCAACATACTCGGATTTATCGCAATTTTTGTATGACTCCTTTGGACGGTTCCACTGATCCTAATTGCCAATGCATATCTGTATAGAAAAATTAGCCTAGCTCAGAAAGCATAAATCCAACTTTTATTTTTCTCCAATGCCACATGAAAAAACTTTTTGTCATTTCCTTTTTGGCTACTTTCGTGATAGCAGGATGTAGTAGTACTACGCTGACAAAAGGCATAGACACCTTCTTCTCGGACGTCAAAGCGGGGAATATTCAAGCAGCATATACGGAGACTGCAAAAGAATTTCAGGCTGCCACAAGCTTAGATCAATTCACTTCATTTCTCAAGCAAAGCACATTGGGTACTTACAAAAGTGCTTCATGGGAGAATGAAGTCTTATCGTGAGATCAATGAAAAATCCAAGGAGAAGTAACTACCATAGAAGGGAAAATATTGCCACTGAACATAAGTCTCATCCAAGAAGATGGAGCGCGAAAAATATATAACATGATCATTCCCCAAGGAGAGAATACCACGACCGGAACAGCAGTAGTACCTTCTCAATCTGAGATGACTGCATTGGTACATAAGTATATGGGATTATTTGTAGCTGCCATCAATACATGAGACTTTACAACATTTTACAACAATATTGCTAAGATCCGACAGACTCAAACCACAGTCAAAGACCTGCTTACCAGCTTTAAAGTATTTGTAGATCACAAGGTAGATCTTTCATTCACTAAGACTGCGATACCTACATTCACAGCAGGACCAAGCATAGATACCAATGGAATTATGACCGTACAAGGCACATTCACTACAGGTACAGGCGCAGTGGTTTTCGAAGATAAATTCTTCCAAGAGAATAACGAATGGAAATTATTTGGCCTCAGCATCGAGATGGAATAATGATTTCACAATATAAAAAATGTCCAAAGAGCAATCCGAGGACATTTTTTTAATGTATAATTGATAATTATGGAGCCTTTTTGATTTTTCATTCACAAAAACAGATCAAAACTCTTCAAAAAAAACTCCTCCATTAAAAATTAAAAATTCAACATTCACTTGTCCTGTAAAGGAAAATTATTTCATTCCCTCCGCACATACATATGCGCTTGACCATGCTCGCTGAAGATTATATCCTCCCGTCTTCCCTGTGATATCCAAGGCCTCTCCGATGAAATAGAGTCCAGGGATTTTTCTAGACTGAAAATGCTGGTCTAGTTCTCTCAGTAAGATTCCTCCGACAGAGACCTTGGCTTCTGATATCGGACGTACTGCTTTGAGACGAAAATCACGTTGTGTATCTCAAGCGACAAGCTTAAACGCTTGCACGACTTTTTTACTCGTAGCAGAGAGATCAAATTCGAGCTGAAAAGAATATTTAGAAATATCCTGATCAATATGCAAAGTTGCATCGAAAATAATTGGCCCACTTACCCCTCGATGGGTGAATAATAATGATCATGCATTTTTATACACAATCTTATTATCATGATATAAAGTGATTCATGTTTGTACAGTGCTTCATGCTAAAGCAGAAGTCTCTTCATGCGTCTCTATACCACATAAGGCACCATGGGGAGCCACGATTTCAAGTCATAGTTGCTCCGCAATCTCATACCCAAAGGCTGATGCTCCCACCTGCGGATACGTCATCCCGCCACTTGCAATAATAATATTTTTTGCACATAATGTAATATCATTAGTCCAAACAACGAATTGATATCAATCATGACAAAAGGTTTTATCTGAGAAATGGTTTATCAGTTTATCTGGAATCTGTTTATCGGGGGGACAATACCCGATTCCTGCTGACAGATTCCAGATTCCCAATACATTCTGATTCAAAAAAATTTCTGTATCATTCTCATGCGCCAAATGCGTAAGCAGCTCAAGTAATTCCTTGGCCTTTCCACTTTTAAGTAATACCCTTCCATGATCTTCTACAACGGTCTCCACGCCATGTCCCTGTAAAAAATCGATCATATCTTGCTGACTTCGATGATGAAATACACTAGGCAGCATCTTGGTATTTTGTCCCACATAACAGGAAGGATCTAACTGAGTATTCGTCACGTTACATCTTTCTCATCCAGAAAGGAGAAGTTTCGTTCAAAGTTTTTCTGACTTTTCAAGGATACACTTCTTGGCGCCCTTCGGCAAAAATGCCGAGCAAAACAGCCCAGAAGCTCATCATCAGATAATAATAATATCATAAGTATTCATTGATAATCATTGGAATAAAATGAAGCAATGGGAGAATAGTTGATAGTGTATAGTTTATAGTTGTGGTGTCTTTTTTGATTTTCTATTTTGGGCAACTTTTAGCCATTTTCGTCTACTTTTAGCAACCGTTTATCTACCGTTTAACAACTGTTTATCTACTGTTTAACATTTCTACCATGCCACAACACAACCGTCAATACGGCAACCGGGACAAACAGCAGTCAGAATACGATATTCGTAGCATTCAGAGTAAATGCGTGCAATGCCAGCAATAAGACGACATAGGCAATTGCCGTCAGCCACGCTATGATAAGTGAAAAAGAAACCATTCAGATCCCCACTTTCTTTTGCTTGGAGAGGAAAAATATCGCTCCCATAATCCCTATCGGCGAAGCGAAGATAAAATCAACTAAAGAAGTGAATAAGAAATAATGAGTTTGCGAAGCAGTCAACAAAGGACTCGCTTGAGATAATAATGCAGGACTGATAAAGATAACTATTAAATTCATAACGAAATGAACGAGTTGTAAGAGCCCATAATAGCTGATAAGGATTCAGATGAGAGGTGATTTTTTCATCATATATTTCATAGAATAAACAACTATATTAATTTCTGCTCTATTAAAAAATCCTTCACTGCAATATAAATTTTCTCATGTCATTTTGGAGATGGGTGAATACCATCATCAAGATCCTGAGTACGTAAAGCATCGAGCAAGGGGACAAAAGGGACATGACGAGAATTACAGAAATTCTCCAATACAGCATTATATTCAACGACATCCTTCATATAATAAGATTTAGGCGCCCAGGGGATTGGTGTAGTTTTAGATTCGTCTACTATAGGCAATCAAACAAAAACAATATCTGGAGTAAATGCATAAGCTGCCTGATATAATGAATCTATATTTTTCTTAAATTTTTGTAGAGAGACCATAGGATTATGTGTAGCCAACAGTATGGGCAAATCATTTGTCCCAATAGCGAAGATTACAATATCGGGTTGATACTGAGAAGCCTCTTTCTCAAACCTCAGAAGCAAAGTAGATGTATAAGTCCCGGACACACCGAACCTATGTACACTGAATGGCAATTTACGCTCATCAAGATATTTCTGTAAGCGAGATACCCATCATCCCACAGCATCATCATTATGTCATTTGACTATACTATCGCCCCAAACACATATGTTTTTTTTTGACATGGCGATACAACGAACGATCTAAAATTAGTCTAACAAAAGTTTTTTAAATTCCTTCAATGTACCCATCTTGTCCATTCTCAGAATATCATTTTCAAAAGATCTCGCAGGTAATTTTCATGACTCCATAATGGCGATAAACTCCTCAAATGTGAGATGAAGAAGTTTTATTTTTTCTCAAGGTTCTAAACTGGGTTTCTGGACCTGCTTACAATCCTTCGCAATATAGATATGGATAGGCCAGACAATCCTTTGCATATCATCATAAGTTTTTCGATGGATAAGACGTTTAGCAGACAATCATGATTCTTCCAAAAGTTCTCTCTTTGCCCCCGCACGAGGAGTCTCTCCATCTTCTACCTTACCTGCTATGAATGAATAATATCGGCGTGCTCTATCAGGTTGTTTCTGTCTAGCAAGGATAATTTTTCATTTGAAAATAGGGAGGACTATTGCAGTATCACGCTTGTACACTCTTTCTCAAGTGATAATAGATCCATCAAAATTCTTTTGTGGCCATTCATACACTGAAAAAATTCTTCAACTGTAAACTTTCTTACCGTCCTTGGGAATTCTCATTAATTGCACATCACAACAAAAGTAAAAAGCTACTTTACGCTAATGTTTATCAACCGTTCAACAACCGTTTATCTATCGTTTAACAATTTTTTTATAACTTATAAGGTTTCAATATCGACGCATACGATTGCAATACAAAAATATTTGCGAACAAACACGCTACCGTCAATGGTCAGACGCCTCCAGGTACGGGAGTATACGCCGCGACCATGTCTGCGATAGCATCGATCTGCACGTCACCGACTGGTTTTCCATCGATATGGCCATACCCGACATCCACGACGATCTGTGTTTTATCTTTGCGAAAAAAATCCGGTCCGACTAAATGTACTTTCCCTGTACAAGAAATAATATAATCTGATTGCTTAGTCACGTTGGTTATTTCCTCTAAGGAATGCTCGTGGTTGAAAGATGCAACCGTTGCTCCCCTCTTGATACATTCGAAAATCAGCGGTTTCCCAGCCACATTACTCTGGCCAATAATAGAGACCATCTTGCCATGCATATCTCAGAGCTCATAATAATCCAATAAGGATAATACGGCCTTAGGGGTGGCGGGAATGAAGTGAATGAGGTCAATAGAATTTAATCAAGCCACGACGCCACCCAATCCATCGACATCTTTCTCTGGCGTAATCGCAGCCAAGATCTGCTCTTTGTAGGGTTTGAACTGCTCAGGCAAAGGGAGCTGGACAATGATGCCGACACATTCTTTGTCATAATTCAGATATTTTATCAGTTCCATTACTTTCCCGATACTGTCGTATTGTTGGTTTACATAAATTCAAACATCATCGAAAGTATTGGCTTGATCTCTCGTATATTCAGCAACATGATTTTGTCAGAACACAATCACTGGCATCCCGATCGATTCACCATATTTCTTCTTGTGCTTCACATAGGTCGCAGAAGAATAATCCTCTCACAAGAAAACAATGGCCACATAGACCTTTTTACCAGCGAAAGTCTTCTGCACATTAGCAGTAAGTTCTTGCTGGAGAGAGAGGGAAAGTTCTTTTCAAGAGAGAATCATCCAAATAGTTTAATCAATAAATTTACCTGTTGATTATACAGATTCTGCTCCTTATCTCAATCAAATCTTTTATAAATCTCTAGATACAGATAACGGATCGCTAATCCGCAATCCATAATTTTCTATAAAAGTACTTTTTAAAAAATCTCTTGAAATACCCATTCATTCGGAGTATACTTCCCTGTCACGCGACATAACATATTTTCACGCAAGCAGTTCTTTTTTATTCTTTTACAATTTTCTTCATGAAAAAGTTATTCGCAATGGTCATCATTGGATTGCTGTTGGGCTCAGTGGCTATCACTACTCATGCCGCGAGCACAACTGGGAAGACCGCTTCTGGACAACAACTCTCGGGCGCTGTAGTAAGCTGCGTAAAAGTTGCTCTTACCAAAAGAGAAAATGCTGTAATGGCTGCATTCACCACGTACCAAAGTTGAGTGGTAACTACATTAACCACAAGAGAGACTTCACTCCTTGCTGCACGAGATGCAACCACAAAATCAGCAGTAAAAGCTGCTATTGCCGCTACATGGAAGGCATACAAATCATCTATGATCACGCTCAAATCCACATTAAACACATCCAGAAAAACTACATGGACAACATACAGAACCGATGTAAAAGCATGTAAGTGAGCAACCCTCGTCCAAAGTGTAGATTCGACCACTTCAAGCAACGAACAATAGTTTCTAGTTCCCCCAAAACAAAAAAATACCCGCCACAATATCGGTAGGTATTTTTTTAAATGGCAATCTCTAACTAATCTTCTGTAATCCTGCTTCATCTCACGCATTACCACAGGCATATAAAACTACTATTCCCCGATAACAAACCATACAAGACGTAGCCGGTTCCGTAGCTACTTACATATATTTCTTAATTAGTTTCAAATCCCGGCGCAGGACTGCAAAGACCGCACTGACCAAGCAAACCCATGGCCGAGACATCGTGTACTCTGTCGAGGCCTAGACCTTTTTGGTAACTTTTTGGGGCGATACCAAAAAGTTACTCCCCGAAGGGTACCCAAAAAACTTAGAGCACAATGCTCATTTAGGAGCACAGCAAAGATTCCCAAAAAATTATATTAATTTCTTAAATATATCAATTGAATCCAATTTTTCCCAAGAAAATCCTTCTCTGCCGAAATGCCCATAAGAAGCTGTTTTT
Source organism: uncultured bacterium (assembly GCA_903918675.1). Classification (GTDB taxonomy): domain Bacteria; phylum Patescibacteriota; class Gracilibacteria; order Absconditabacterales; family Absconditicoccaceae; genus CAJBLF01. Next base: position 8,549 of record CAIXFE010000035.1, on the reverse strand, counting down.
TGGAAGATAGGTTTTCTGAGATCAAGTTTGGTAATGATTCACTTTGGACTGAGATCAAAATTATTTTTCACTGCATCGACAATACCTTGCAGCTCAACTTTTTCTGTACCAAAACAATCTATATACACGCTGACAGGCTGTGCAACTCCGATCGCATACCCAAGCTGGATTTCACATCTGTCCGCTAAACCTGCTCAGACAATATTTTTTGCCAGATACCTTGCAATATACGCTCCAGATCTATCTACCTTAGTCGGATCTTTTCCACTAAACGCGCCTCCTCCATGTCTTCAGATCCCACCGTAGGTATCGACGATGATCTTCCTTCACGTCAACCCCGTATCACCTGCAGGACCCCCTACATTAAACATCCCGGTAGGATTGATATAGAATGTAGTCTGATCGTCAAGCATAGTTCATAATACAGGTTTCACGACATGCTCCATGATAGACGCATGGATCTGCTCTTGCGTAACATCTAAAGCATGCTGAGAAGAGACCACAACGGTATCGACTCTTAGGGGCTTGAGACCATCATATTCTACGGTTACCTGAGTCTTACCATCAGGATATAAGAAAGAAAGTGTCCCATCTTTTCTCTTTTGAGATAACTGTCGTGAGAGTTCGTGTGCGAGATCGATAGGTAGTGGCAAATAATTCGCTGTCTCATTACTCGCATATCCATACATGATACCTTGATCTCACGCTCACCCCGTATCGACTCCTTGAGCGATATCAGGTGATTGGGTGTGGATGAAACTGATGACGGAACATGCTTTGCCATCAAAATATTTCTCATCAGCATCGTAGCCAATATCGACAATCGTTTTTCTAGCGACTGCTTCATAGTCTACGACAGCTTTCGTCGTAATCTCACCAGAGATAATAAGTGTCCCTGTCGTAATGAGACATTCACAAGCCACTCTCGAGAGAGGATCTTGAGCCAGACATGCATCCAAAATCGCATCAGAAATCTGATCGCACATTTTGTCCGGATGCCCTTCCGTCACGGATTCACAAGTAATTAAGTGTTTCATCGTCGTATTGTTTAAATGATAAAATGATGAAATGATAAATAATTTGTGATATTAAATACTCAATGAATTAGTTTTCTCATATAAACACTCCGAAATTTAGCATTTAACATTCAGCACTTGTCCTGTAAAGGATTCAACATTTCAAAAAAGCCCTTTCTCAATGGAAAGAGATTTCAGAAAAGCAGCATATATCTTTTTTGAAATATCTTTCCCTTGCGGGTAGGAATTAGCACCTTCCCCGACGGGTCGGGGTGGTTGCTGGAGTGCATTGCGGGCCTATTCCCTATCACTCCTCATGATATTTGTGTGACGCATATATAGATATCCGATAAGCAAATGCAATGGCATTTTCTGGAGAAAAAATTAAGAATTAAGAGCTTTGCTTATTAAGAAGTAAGAGACACAAAAAAGAAGTTCCAGGAATCTTAATTCTTAATGCTTAATCCTTAATCCAAAAAAATGTATAAAGACTGAATCTTCATCACCGAACCTATCGGGAATAACATATTTTCTCATGACAAGAGAATAGCTTTGTGATCCACGTGAAAAATATATGTTCCCAGCCTAATTAAATGAAGCGTCGAAGATGTAGAAATAGGCACCGAGATTGCATTTGAAGAGGCGGAGAATGGAAAGTTGATATCTTGCATCTGATTGAAACATTTCGTCCAACTCGAATATCACGGCAAACAAATTTTCATCGTAGATAATCACAATCATGCTCTTTCATTCCGATATTGAACCAAATGAAGTACCCCCTTTAAGGAAAGGGGGAGGTATCCCGAAGGGATGGGGGATTTTCTTACTCTCATCCACATAGATCAGCATTCTGACACAAAAGATAACACAAATATTCTTTCTCAAGATGAAGAAATCGAAGATTTCGTAAACAAAAAAACCAATGTCGGCAATTTCATTCCCGCCGCAATCAACTCTTGAATCATTAATGAGGTAATCCAAGTCAGAACTGATACCAAATTACAAGAATTCGCAATCCGAAATCCGCAATCAGATAATCCGATTATTTTAGATATAGATATCGATTTTCGAGTCGATAAAGAAGCGACAGAAAATGATTTTGAAATCATCAGAAATTTAATTACAAAGGCTGAGATAGTGACCATTGCAACATCGCCTTATTTCATAGATCAGACCAAGGCAATTGAAATCATCAAGAAGATTCTACAATAACAAAATTTGTTAATCTCAATCCGCAATTAGTAATCCGTAATCCGTAATCCGTAAATCAGGGAATCTAGCTTTTATATGGTAAGATAAGCCAATGGATTTTAGTAATATGCAATATGACGAAATCATTGCTTATTTCAGAGCAGAACTCCCCTCCTTCCCTGATGGCAGGATCGACTATCATGGAAGTAAAGAAAATTTTGTCCTGGATATCTGGGTCAAATGCGGAGAGGAAATACTCTTACTCAAGAGAAGTGATAAGGTCAGAGCATACAAAGGGAAACGAGACTGCATCTGAGGATACATCGATGAGGAGAAACCCGCCCAACAAAAGATCCGCGAAGAAATCCATGAAGAACTTTCAATCCCGCCAGAAAAAATACAACACATTCATCTCGGACAGATCTACGTCATGCACGACACTGATACAGATATGGATCGAATCTGATATCCCGTCATCGCAGAGCTAGATGAGAAACCAGAGATTACCTTAGATTACGAAAATACTGAATACCAACGGATCAGCCCTGTAGATATAAGCAAATTCGACATTGTCCCCGAGCTTGAAACATGTTATGAATATGCCAAGCTTTAGGGAGAATATTTCGTTGATATTAGGAAAGCTATTCCTATAGTGACAAAAACAACCCGTTAACTCGGGGACTCTTTACCTCTTTAACCGAAAGCCCATGACCGAAGAAACAACCTATGTTCGCCCAAGCCGGGATGAATACTTTATCAATATAGCAGAACAAGTAGCCAAGAAATCCAAGGATCCTTCTACACAGACAGGATGTGTACTCGTTGATAGTAAAAATAGACCAATTTCCTTTGGTTATAATGGCTTTATCGGTGGCTGTGATGAAACGAAAATGTCTACTGAAAGACCCATGAAATATCATCTGGTAATCCACGCAGAGATGAATGCCATCTTATTCGCTAAAAGAGATCTAGAGAACTGCATGTTATATAGTCTGTACGCACCTTGTGAAAACTGTCTAAAACACTGTATCCAGGCAGGCATCAAAAAAATCATCTACAAGAATTCCGTTGTAGAAAGCAAAGTGAATGGTCATGAGAAATCAATGACTGATTCGCTCACAAATGAAGCAGTCACTAGACTATTATTATCATGCCCACATATTGATTGTCACAGCATCAGCGGAAAAAGTTATTTAGAAGAAATGCGGTGAGGCAATATTCCAGATTTTTCATAAACAATAGAGGCTGGGTTTCACTCCATACCCACATTATTCACTATACACTATAAACTATTTTACACGGCTGCTTCTGGCGTAGGCTGGGGCGGTACCATATTTTCTTCATCTTCATCTTCATCACCTCTCTTCATCTTAGCTCTTACTGCAAAGACGATAATGAGGATAACAAATACTCCTGCTACGATTCAGAGGATCCAAAAGAAAATCTTCCATCCAGATCATGACGATGCATTGGAAGCGGACACGGTGCCGGTCACAGGTTTCACAACATTATCTGGACATAAGGTGCTAGATAAATTGTAGAATGCCATAATTTTGCAGATATTAGGCATGATGACAGAACTCATATCCAAAGGATCTACCTGACTATCTGTAGGAGTAGCTCCTGCAGGAGCAAGATTTTTGGTGATCAAATCTACGACACTTTGCAAAGCTGCTTTTCTCTGGTCTTGCTCAGAATTCGCAGTGGATTGCGATACTGCATCTTCAAAGTTATGAAACAATGCATCTACATCGACAGCTAGATTTGTCGGCAGGATAGAGAGAATTTCCGCTTTAGCTGTATCATAATCATTGCCACCTTGAGCTGCAACCACTGCCTTATCAGCAAGCCTTGAATAAATATTTTGTAGGCTTGTTGTCTGAGCCTCATTCAACTTAATATCATTTTGCTGTTGATAATCTTTGACTGCTACAAGATTGGATTTGGTATTGATCTTATCGATCAAGCCATCTCTCAGATTAGTAAGAAGCGTCTTAAATTCTGCATAGCTTCATCATGTCGCCACCGCTGAGGCATCTGCAGGCAATGAGTCGATGAGCGCATCGATCTGCTTATACAGAGCCAAAGTATCGGGATCTAAATTGGCCTGAAAATCTAGAAAGTTGACCGTGAAATCTTGAGAAACAAGCTGATTATTAGCATTGGCATAATAGAGTCTTCATTGAGTAGACTCATATTTTGGATCATATTTTTGCAGGTAAAGTTGGTTACATGAAAAGTCTTTATCATTATCTTTGATTCCATCACCATCAGAATCTGTATTGATGTCGCTATCTACGTAACAAGTCCCTTTGGAGAAATCATATTTGATATAGAAGAGAATGCTATTATCTAAATTCTTTCAAACAAAGAATTCCATGCCTTGACTACTGAGTGAGGCCTTTGGAATGGACAAGATATGAAAGTCTCCCGTAACCTGACCTGTCATCAAGGTAAGGACTCGTTCCTTGCTTGCCTCGTTTGCATAGGAATCGGTCACATTTAGAGAAATATAATATTTACCATAATCGGGATATGCGAAACTAAATGCCGCCCCTGTGGTGAGTGTATATCATGAATCTAGAGGACAATCTTTACTACTAAAACACAAGGTTTTATCAGTGATATCTCCGATACTGACATCTCTAAAGATAGCAAATTTATCGTAAGCGTCAGACAAGAGCATAGGTTTCAGAGCGTTTTTGACTACAATCGTACCACCGACACCTATTCATTTATAGCCTCTATACACCACTGCTGCTCTGGGCTTATATCCAAATTCATTTGGCTTTGTGTAAACGTATTGTACGTGATCTGATTTAGAAGTCATATCCCATGTTCCATCACCGTCAAAATCGTATTGGATAGTTCTCTCTTGGACAAAGTCAGACCTCTCAGAGATGATCGATGATACTACATCGAAAGTAACGGGGTCTCAGATAGCGACTGTCGACTGATCAGATTTTAACGTAACTAAGGGGATATCAGGTCTACTCACATCAGGAGGAAAAAACACGACGGGTCCATTTCCGATAATATCTTCATTAGACTGTTTTCCTCCATCATTATCATACATCGTCACACCAAAAATGAATTCTCCTGGCACTCTGGGAAGAGAGAAAAATGCATAGGGAATATTTCCGGGAGTAATCTTAGTTTCCAATTGCCTACTGGGATCATCCTTGTAAGTATAATACCATTTGTAATATGAGATGAATCCATCAGGATCTTTAGGATTGGTCGCTGAAACTTTGACGATCAAAGGATCGAAGGTATCATTGAAGATATCTTTTACATTATTTTCATTGAAGCCCACACCTATTTCATTCCCATACTGAGGAAAAAACAAAACAAGATTATCCAATGTCGGAAGTGCATTGATGACTTTAAATCGAATCCTCACTTTATCATCTTTCCCGGCTGCAGTATCTTCCGTAGTAAAATCTACGTAGGTACAACCCAATTCGTTAAATTTATATTTGAAAGTATTTTCTTTGAAAATATCTGCATTTTGAGGTTGAAAATAATACTGCAGATTGGTTTTTTGTCACTTGGTATTGACAGATAAGCTCGTGTCTATGCTAAAATCGTGATACCTCTCTATCTGGTATGCAGGCACGGAAGTACTCACACCATCAATAGTCTGCGGACAAACCTCATCTTGGGTCAGGATGTTTGATCCATCCAGTACGGTAAATCATGCTATAGGAGAATCCTTTTCTCCGATGAAAACATTTTTACTTACTTCATTCGTCATCCCATCGCTTCCACTTACTTTGAGGACAACTTTATACACTCCTGATTGTTTGTAGGTATGAGTGATTTTATTTGTCTGTACGGTACTCGTATTCCCATCACCGAAATCCCATGCATAGTTGATCAAAGGAAGATTGGATTTGACAAGAAAATTTATCGGATTCCCTCGAGGCGTAGCCACAGGGACCACAAATACCTCTGGCCTCAGGATGGAATCGATCTGGATATCTTTGTCTATCTCAGCTATTTTACCGTAAGAATCTTTGGTAATCAATTTGACAGTATGTTTACCTGTAGCGTCAAATTGGACATCAACTTTTTGATTATTATCCTGAGCATTTACTACGGTCGCTTTTCCATCATCAGCAAATTGCCATTCATAAGTAAGAGAATCATACCCATTCGTCATATCGATATCACTGCTCACAGATGCATCCAAAATGAATTCGGAAGGAGCTTTCCACGCATTGCTGGGTGTGATAGTAAACTGAGGAATAGGATCACTAGATTCTACAAAGACTTGAACACTATCTATATTTGTCTGTCCAAGCTGATCTTGAACAGTGAGCTTAACCGTGTACGCACCAGGCTTTTTAAAATTTTCTTTGATAGATTGTCATTGAAAAGTATCTATTTTGTTTCCATCTTGATCGAAAACTTCCCAGGTGTAGAGCTTGAGACTAGAAACGATAGAATAGGATGGACTCGAATCAAACGAGAATGTCGTAGACGTCGTACCCTTGTCAGGTGTCTGTTTGATCACAGCGACCGGATCAGATACCACCAGATAATAAGTCGCTGAAACTTTATTGCCTTCATTATCTGTAGTGGTAAGTTGTACTTTATATTCCCCTTGTCCTGGAAGCACTACTCTGATGACACTTGGTTTCCCATCGCTGTCTTTGCTAAACGAGAAGCCATCTTTGGAAGTCACGGTCCGATTGTGAGAAAGTATTTGTCTGCCGCCCATAGGCACCGTTGCAGAGCCATCGAGAACGACACCTTTCTGCGCTTCTTGGATAGATATCTTCGTCTTATTAGCTGGATCAAGTTTCTGTCCATTTACATACGCGACGATATTCGCAGTCTTGGGAGTAACATCGATAGAGATCGTCTTCTCTGCATCAAAGATCCCTTGCGTAGTTTTATTGGAACTTCTCACCGTCAGATGGACAAGGTAATTCCCTGCTTGATCAAAGCTAGCACTTACCACAGGGCCCACTCCGATCGTCTGATCTTGACCATTGGTATCTCTATAATATCGGAAGTAATTTTGTGAGGGAATGGTATCATTGGAAGGATCGGTACTTGCTCTCGCATCCAAAGTCACCACCAATGGTGCAGGACCACTTTGAGGTGTGGCTTTCGCCTGAGCGACAACCGTATATTTAGAATTAATGGTTTTGAGGATATCATTAAATGGCTTGTAACAATTGGACATAAACGTACCCAATTTATTTTGATAATCGAGACTTGTATACGTCGTCATACCCTGAGATAAGGTGAGACATTGTTGATACACCACTTGAAAAGCATAGTCCTGAGGAAACTTAGGAAATACAGTTTGAAAGCTCGTACTTAAATCACTAAATTTAGAGGAAGGGACTTGTTGTCCGATTTTGGTATCTGCATCTATCTCCACAAATATTCACAGAATTTTGTCTCGGTCTGCCTTGATTTCATAGTTAGCTACATATTCATTGGGGATCGCCGCGTGGGTGTGATGTCCAAAGGCGAAGAACAAGCAAACCGCCACTCCAAAGATCAGCAAAAGTTTGCTAGGAGAAGACAGTTTAGAGACGTATGATTTCATAGGGGACGTTTGAGAAAATAAACTGTAATTACGCTTCGCTGTAATTTACTTCGTGTAATGTGCCTTCAGCGTAATTGCCAATTACGTGAACCCCGCGAACAAATTACTAATTACATGAGCAGAGCGAGTTCATTACGTGCGATACAAACAATGTATACTGATTTTGTTAGCTTTTGCAAAAAAAAATGACCACAAATTACATGGCCATTTTTTCTATTTTTAATTTTTCAATTTTTTATTTCATGGATGATCTCATAAGCATGAGCATGACATATCCTCTGATTTCATTCATGCTTGGTGTGCTTATGTTCGTAATGATTCCTGCCTTGTTGAGTGCTTGTAAATGTTTATCAGCCCAATTTTTTGGATCACTAGAATTATATTTGTCTCCATAGAGTAATCTAGATAATACAGTAGCAAATTGTGCTCTTGTGATCGTCGTAGTAGGATTGAATGATGATTGCGTAGTCTTCCCATCAGATGCTCGTCACATCAATCCTAGTTGACATGCGGTCTTGATATAGAAGCTCATTTCTGTTGATTCGTTTTTAGTATCAGTGAATGAACATGCTAACAGAGAATTTGGTTTTTTATTAAGAACTTTTATAGCAAATTCTGTGATCATCTTCGCCATCTGTTCTCTGATGACATACCCATTGATATCAGCCTGTTGTATAGTGGGAGCAGAAATAAGACCATTATCAAACATCCACTTGTATGCTAGATTCATCTTTTCAGAATAGGCGGAACTAGTCGTACCTCATCCAGCGCTT
>CAIXFE010000034.1 GCA_903918675.1 uncultured bacterium | reverse complement strand
TTTTTTCACTAGTACTATCATCATAAGAGATAGTATCTACGCTCGTCGAGTCAGAGATCTTGTAGCTAAAGTATCCTGTAAACGGAAGTTGATCAGTCTCTCCAGTCATCCATATATTACATCATGGCTCGACAAAACAATCTGAGTTACAGCCATCGCCATCATTCGTATTCCCATCATCGCATTGTTCATCTCCTTCTAGAAGTCCATTTCCGCATGTTGATTGCGTTTGTGTTGGAGTTGCGTTGCTATCGAAAGTAGTGGAACAGCTTCAGTATGCCGCTCATAAAGTACTTTTGATATATTCAACAGGAATATATGCTCAGTTTATACTATAGATATGTTCAGTATCGGTACCACTCGTTCCATCGCCATAATCTATATATGTCAGGGATTGGAAATTTGTAGGATCTTGTGATTGGAGATTCAAATCTATAGTGACTGTATTGGCTCCATCATCACGAGACACAAAACTAGATGAGAGTGCGCAGGTGGGTGTCTCAAGTGTGCAAGTTGCACTACATCCATCACCATCACTGGTATTCCCATCATCACATAGTTCTCATTTTTCTATGGATCCATTTCCGCAGACGGGGTCAGTTACCGTACAGTCATCGGGACAAGAATCATGAGTTTCATTATACTCGGGGATTCGAAGAACAGCAAAATAATCATGAGTTGGTATCATCGAACTTTGTAGTAGTGCATTACAAGCATTTTCATCTTGTGGAACTATAATAGTTCATGAGCAACGCTCTGTGGTTCTTCCTATCCAGGAACAATCTCCACTAGCAGATGTTGCTGCTCAATTACACATAGTGTCATTAGTTATTGCACTGCAATTTTGATCTACTTCGGGATTGCCAGTATCAGGATTTACATCTGTACATGATCATAGCCCAGCTCCAGTATTCCGGAAGCATCAAGCAACCCCGCAGAAAGTTTGGGATTGGATAGCTTTACATGACCACGTCGTCCCTCTACATTCAGAAACATCTACTGAAGTTAAAGAACATCATGGGACAGTAGGACATGCATTCATATCTATAGTTAGGTATCAACAATCCGTATGAGCAATCGAGCAATATGCAGGAATATTATCACATTTCCCATTTCCACAAAGTCCTTCAGCGTAGATAGGAGCTACTCCATGTTGGAGAACATTGCCGTTATTACTTCGAACAGTAAACACTAAGGTCAAAACAACAGCAAAGATAACGAGCTTCGCACCCACAAAAACTTTCCAGTGTTTTTTATAGAAATGCCCAAAGCAGCAAAGATTTTTGTGAATAGTCTTTTTCATTTTGTGAAAATTTAAGGATAAAGTTGTTTTTGTTTTTGAGGTGTTCATGGAGATAAAAAATGAACGATATAAAAACATCATTTAAACGATTATATTCAGAAATTTTTTTTTGTCAAAAAAAAAGGTACTTTTTTTTCTTTGTGCCTCAGGACCTTGTGCAGCCCTTCCATCCTTAGAATAATATTGTGGAAGGACAAATGTTTGAGGACTTTTCCCTTTGAAGATTCCAGATAATTGACCAAAGGGATTTTCATAGATTGATTTATGCCTAGAAATTGTTAGAGTGTCGGTTAGCTTAAAGCATAAAGATCTTAGAACTTAGGGCCCTCCGAAGTGGCGGGTAAACTTAGACCTTAGATTTTGGAGTCTAGAATCTAGAGTCTAGAACCTAGCACCTGCTTTGTATTTTCTATTTTTTATCCCGCTGTGCGGGACTCCCTCACTAGGTTCGGTCGCTTTTTACTTTCTACTTTTCACTCAATGTCATACGTCCCTTCCTATGAATTACTCAAAAAATATGCCGATGTCTTAGTCAAATTTGCTCTTCGATCAGGCGAAGGCGTCAAAAAGGATGATGTCGTCTTTGTCGAGATTCCCGAATGCGCAAAACCTTTTTATCTTCCTTTGCAGAAAGCGTTGCTTGACGTCGGAGCACATCCGATCATGCAATATTTGCCAGATGGAGTCACAAAACATTTTTTTGACAATGCGAGCGATGAGCAGATAGCTTTCTATCCGCAACATTTTCTTCATGGGAAATTAGAGGAGATGACACATGTGATCTGAGTAATCGCCGAAGCGGATAAACACGACCTCGAAGAAGTTGACCCCAAAAAACTTACAGCTAGAATGTTTTCCCGCAAAGAATATAGAAAAAGACAAAATCAAAAAGAGATAGCAGGAGAGCTGACACGAGTGTTATGTCTTTATGGTACACAAGCTATGGCCGACGAAGCGGGGATGTCATTGGAAGACTACTGGCAGGAAATTATTAAGGCTTGCTACCTAGATTTAGACGATCCCATTGCTGAGTGGAGAAAAACATTTACTGAGATCGAGACGATAAAAAATAGACTCACCGCTCTCTCCATAGAATATGTACATGTGACCTGACCCGATGCAGATCTCAAAATAAAAATCTGAAAGGACAGACAACGGTTGGGTTGTGAATGACGTAATATCCCCTCGTTCGAGATTTTTACATCTCCGGATCGAAGAGGTACTGACTGACGAATCCGCTTTGATCAGCCCCTTTATCGCTATGGCAAAATGGTTAAATGAATTTATCTTAAATTTGAAAATGGAGTCGTCGTGGACTATGACGCCACAGAAAATAAAGAATTTCTCAAAGAGATCATTGCGACTCCCAACGCAAATAAAGTCTGAGAATTTTCTCTGACCGACAGTAGATTTTCTCACATTACCAAATTTATGGCAGAGACTTTATATGATGAAAACGTCTGAGGCCCGCAGGGCAATACGCATATCGCTGTCGGAAGTGCATTCAATGATACCTACAAAGGAGACGCGCACAAACTGACAGAGAAAGAAATAGCGGATCTGGGATTTAATGAATGTGCGACACATACAGACATCATCTCTACTGCTCCGAGGACGGTCACAGCGACATTGACGGATGGAACAGAGAAAATAATTTATCAGAATGGCAAATTTACATTATAAGTCTATTAGGTCTTAAAGTCCGTAAAGTCGAAGGTCTGTAAAGTCTTGAAATGTTCGGATTATTAAGTATAAAAAACACCATCACTCTTAATTCTTATATCCTCCTTCAAAAATATATTTCTTATTTTTGATTGAAGGATATATAGTTACTACCATAATAATTTCTCATTCTATTTCGAAATTATTTAGGTAGTAAACTATAATTTTTAATTCTTAATTTGCGAAGCAATGGCTTCCAGAACAAATAAACAAGGTATAGCAAAGAAAAAAGCCCTACAACAGAGACAGGCGAGTAGGGTAAGAGGAGCAAAGAAATTTGACTATCCCAAAAGAAAATTGACCATGGAAGAAGCCAAAGATTTGGGCGTTGTCGGGGTAGTGAAAAATCCCAAAGGGCACGATTACAACTGGTTTCTCAGAGGAAGAAAAATTTGCCGAGAGACAAGGTTGAGAGTGGATCCTGATGGATATAGATTTATCAGGACACCTTCAGGATGATCAGAGACCGTCGTTGCCCCCTCTTCTGGATGGACCAGGAATAAATTGAGAAAAAATACATCACCACATTAAAAAAATATTACAATAGCTCCCATCTTTAATCATGCATACATTCCCCATGCAAGATATGGATTCGCCATCAAATCATAAACTAGGAATTTTTTCTGCTATCAAGAGAGATTTTCTCTCCATCCCTAAGCCGATCAAAATCATTTCTCTCTCTATATTCTTTTTCGTATTCGGTCGAGGGTTGTGAGCAGATCCTTATTTTTCTTTATACATCAAATCGATCATCGATAATGTTTTCCGAGTCGCGATGATCGGTGCTATCGTCCCTTTGGTAAAGATGTTCTTCTCAGTCAGTATAGGAGAGGTGGACGATCATGAAGATATCAGATCAGTCATCCTTTGGAGTAAGGGACTCTATATCATTGTCGGGGTATTGTATTTCTTATCAGGGATATTGCATAGCCTCCCATTGCTCCTCACTGCCGGGATCGTGAATGGTATCGTGAGTGCAGGAGTATTCACCAGTTATGGAAGTCTCATCCGCAAACGAAGTACTGCTGAGAACAAAAGCACAGCATTTGGACTCTATTTCTCTGCATATAATTTCGCATATATCGTAGCAGCCCCCATCATTTATTTTACGGTGAGCTATATCCCACTTCCTTATGTATTTCTCGGTCTTGCACTTTTCTCTGCCGTGTCATTATATGTAGACACAAAACTGCCCAAACTTAGCAAGAAAAAACTCAGAGATATTTTGGGCAAAGAAGGCTTTCTGCACAATCTTCTCCGCAGAGTATTTTGCTTTTCATCTATCAAGAAAGGATTCTCCGTACTCAAATATTATGACAAAAAGATGTATGCTGCACTGAGCTACGAATGGATTCACAATTTACTAAATTATGTCGGATTTATTTTCATCCCTATCATAGCAGTCCAAAATAATATCTCCCTCCCACAGGTGGTGATCATCTTTGCGGTGATGAGGGCACCGTATATTGTAAGTTTTTTCTCAGGAGAGATAGCAGATAAGTACAGTAAAAGAAGGTTTATCCTGATCACGCTTCTCTTCCTCTCATTTCTCTTTGCTATGCTCGGGCTCAAAGAAACATTTCGAGGTATCATGATCCTTTCGCTGGGTATCTCTATGGGACTAGCATTGATCCGCCCTGTCATATCCTGACTTGTTTCAGAATATACTGATCCTCGTGATGCGGGCGCAGTTACAGGAGTCCAAGAATGCGCGGCGAGATTTGGCGAATTTGCATGATCATTGATCTTCGGCTTCTTGACACTGATATTCGGTATGAATAATTCATTTATCGTCATCGGTATCATCATCTTCATCATAGCAGGCACAGGTCTCGCCAGAAGATATCACTTGTTTCAGAGGCGTTAAAATGACCAAGCGATGGAGTCGATTATTCATATAAGATCTCCCATCACTCTAGTTTCTTATCAGCCAATACATATACATTTCACGTGTTGCAATTAGCTTTTTCAAGCTGTTTTCCCTTCTCATCGACAATATCCATAATTGTTAATTCTCCCATTGCATCAGGTGAAAGAAATTTGATTTTCATTCATGAAACTATTACTTCCTTGGGATCGATTTGAAAATATTTTTTCTTATTATGCGTGATATATTGGTCTGTGAATGTTCAGAAATAATTTCTATTGAACAATGGTCAAGCGCTTTTCAGAGTCGTCGAACATTCGTCACGAAGCGTAGCGGAGTCCCGCAAGGCGGGATTGGTCATCAGTCACTTGTCCTCCGCGAAGCCGAAGGATTTGTCATTACCTTCTCCCTCAGGGAATTCTTTCAGTGCATTGAATAAAAATCATCATCGATATTCCCTATGTGGAATTACGTTTACGAGATTGGCTATCGCAGGATCTATTTTTTTCTTCGCTAAAATTTTATCACGAGCTTCTTTATACGCCTTCACAATTGCGCCGACATAAAATTCGGATTTGCTCCTTCATTCGATCTTGATCGCATGGACATACGGAATAATTTCTTTCAATCTATCTATCGTGCACAGATCTTTCGATGATAAAATATGACTTCCTCCTTCATCTCCCTCGAGTTGAAAAAGCTTTCCCGGTCTGCGTTCTTCCTCCAACCAAACCTTATATTTAAATCTGCACGCATGTGAACACTCTCCCTTGTTTCCCGGCCTGCCTGATAAATAATCTCCCAGCAAACACCTCCCAGAATAACTCATACACATCGCGCCATGCACAAAAACTTCCAATTCTATCTTGGGTACATGCTTCTTGATCTCTTTGATTTCGTCGATATGCAATTCTCTCGCGAGGACGATTCTCTTCACCCCGAGATCATATCGAAATTTCACCGCCTGCCAATTCATAGTCGAAGTCTGGGTACTGAGGTGCAGGGGAGTCTTGGGAAGATATTTTCTGATGATATTAAAAGTTCCTGGATCGGAAAAAATAATTGCATCTGCTCCCACGTCCGCGATCTGTTCTACCGTCTTTTCGAAGATCTTGATGTCAGCGTTTCTCGGAAAAATGTTCATCGTGAGCAAAGCTTTCTTGCCTCGCGCATGGATAGCTTTCACGGTTTTTTTCAATTCATCAAAATCCTTGATTTTATTTTGCCTCATCCTCAGTGAGGTAAACGGTACGCCGACATAGACTTCATCGGCCCCATAAGCGCAGGCGACCATTGCTTTTGCGTATGAGCCTCATGGGGCGACTATTTTAGGTATTGTGTTCATGATGGACAGTGTAAAAATAAAAGAATACTGTAATAAGTTCACTTCGCCTGCCTGCCGGTAGGCAGGTTCACGTAATTAGTAACGTACTCGCAGAGCTCGTGTAATTGCAATTACGATTAATTACACGAAGTAAATTACAGCACACAGTGCGAAATTACCACGCAGTCAAATATACCAATTCCTTCCTTTTTTTCAATCTAAACAAAAACTGGTCCATCGTAAACAATGAGCCAGTTTCATTTCGAAGTTTTTTTATGGATTGCTTCAACAATCCCCAGGACAATGACATAAATGACTTCACCCAAGAATATTGTGCCGATGGCTCCACAGGCCACCACCGATAATAGGGATTTAAATCCTATTATTAACTCAATGGCTATGAGTGATAATAAGATTATATCAACTGTTATAAACAGCGCAAGTACTTTTATCCCAATTCTTTTCCATAATTTATCTGAAGACACCAACAAAGGCCAGGATAATAAGAATAGAATTAGGAACAAATACCCAAATACATAAAACAGGTGATATAGTAAAAACCCCAGAAATTCATTAAATATTTTTTTCATAGTTATTTTATTTATACCCCTACTATACATATTTTCTTCTGCTTATCAAGGGGTGGGTTTGCGATTCTCAATTTCTCAATCTCTCAATGTCTCAATTCCGCTATGCGGGACTATTCAATCCTTTCCACTTCTTCCATTCCCTTTTCGACCTTATACAACCTACATCGTCGCATGATTTTGAAAATACCAAATCAGAGAAATTCCATTACCCAGAATACGATCCTGAAAAATCCGTACATCAGCAAGAAGAGGAGCAAAATCACCGATCCTAAGAAAGCAGGATTCTGATATCTTTTGTTGATCTCCAGAAGGATGTAATCGCAGATTCCCATGTTTACAAGATTGCTATCTTTTAGTGTCTGATCGATAAGATTTTTTTTGTACGTATTGATGCTCTGGACGATGCTTCCTAAGCCCGATTGCTTCGTTGTCTGCAAAGAGACATCCTTACTTACCGTGACGACATCTTTGATCTTGGTTGCGAAGAATGCACTCGTCTGCTGTTGTATCTGTGTAGCCCCGGCTTCCACAGGATGCGTGAAAAAGTCTACGACACGACTCGAAGCATCAGAAAGCTGCTGACAACTCAGAGGGAATCTCTGATAAAATCATAGGAAGATAAGCCCATATCATATGGTAAAAAATACAGTAAAGATATAAGCTCCGACACTGAAATATCCCCAGGAATCAAATCTGATTTTGTTGTGCGATTCATCTTGCAATGCATGTGCAAGCATCCAGATTCACGTATTGAGGAGCAGGATCGCGAGACAGAAAAGATAATGAGAAAACCCGACTGCCACACATCATAGGATGGTAAATATTCATAAAATCAGTAATAAATATTTAAGCGAAAACTTATTCAGTTGCAGATAGAGAAAGTGAAATAGCACAAAGAATATCAACATAAAAAGTAGTGAGGTCCATATCGCACCAGCAAAAAATGCATTCCAAAAGATCAGAAAATAAGCTATCACAGCGAGGATGCCAAAGACAAGAGTCTTTCCTCGTCGAAACGGGGGAAATGTGGGTTTAGTCTGTACATTATTTATCATCCTGGGAAAAATAATCAGATAAAGAACGATGCCTTCCACAATAATATCCGACACATGACGATCATCGCGGGGATGAAAGGGATGAGGATTTTATTTTGAAATAGTGGAGAAACAGTATTGATAAACGCATTTGGGACGAAGCGTTTAATCGCCTTGATAAGTAGTCGAAAAAGGATTCACAATAGACAACTCCCTATAATGAAAAGCAGAAAAATATCAATGAGGGTAGATCGACTGGATTGGAGATAATTGTACTGGGTGATAAAAGGCACAAGAAGCCCCAAAGATCATCAGAGGTACACATCACCCTCACCAAATCATTCTACGTCTTGTTGATATCTTTTTCTTACATACCATTTAGCCAAGAAAAAGATGCCGACAAACAATGCTGTAAACAGCGCAACACTTGCCAGTGCCCAGGCGTAATCTCCTTGCTGACCAAAAAATTGTGGCAACGCGCTCACGAGGATAAGGACCACTCGCAGATGGACATGCAACGCGTATTCCAAGATATCATAGACGATAAGGAGCATTAGAAGCCGATTCACAATACATCGGAATATCACTACGGGCATTCATAAATGCCAGAAGATCAGAAAGCTGAGGAAAAAAACACTACCTGAAAGGAGTTCGAGGGTAGGATACAGATACGAAATTTTTTGCTGACAGTGTTCGCATTTCCCTCCCTGTCGAAAAAAGCTTATCAGTGGAATGAGATTTCTTGCTTTCAGCGTCGTGCCACATTTCGGGCATTGGGAGCGTCATCGGAGGATTCATTTAATGGTCTCCTTCGTTACATTTTCGCTCAATCTTACCAAAAGGACAGATCCTAATGATCAGAATAATGTTCAGATGATGAAGAAGATGAGCACGTTGAGAAGCATGGGGGAGAGGGAATAAAAATTAATCTTTATAGATGTCACCTCTAGGTCAAATATTTGTAATTTCTATGGTGTTTCATGATCTTTTGAAAATTATTCTTATATCGCCTATTCTATACCTATAAAATCATTCCTGTCATTGTAATTTCTTTATATCAAGTCATTCCCGATTTCAAGAAAGAATCATATCAATATCATGGATGATACGATCATAGAGTTTGATAGGCAACTTCCTGATGTATTTTATCCATTTTTGCATAGCTTCTTATTTCTATACTTTTTTAAAGTCTTGAGGAATTCCTCTCCAGATACATTCACATCTAGATAATCGGGGTTATTTTCATAATAAGATCGATGAGTGTCGTCCGCTTCGCCTATAGTCAATCTTTTATTTTTGATAAAATTTCTCAATTGGACATTGATCAGTGAGCTAAGATTAAGACCAAAGGATTTTGCAAGAGCCTGAGCCTGCTCTTTGATCTTAGTATCAATTTTTGCAATAATTACTGCTTGAGTCATGAGAGATCTTTAGTAAATAAATTATACAATGTATACACGAAAGATATATAACGTATATATAATATATAATTCTTCGGAGAATGCAAGAGATTCTACAGGAAATTATAGCAGAGCTTGGAAGGAAATCAAGGGATTGAATACATCGATGTGCTCATTTGCTCCCGGGAGCGAGTGGAATAATCTTGCAATTTTCTCCCAAATGGATATGTATTATCGACCAAACGACCAAACGACCAAACGACCAAGCGCTTAAGCGTCTTGTCCTCCACCAAGGAAGGTTAAACGATTCGTCGCTTCAACCAGCGCAGTAATTACATTTATGATCTTATTATAAATAATGTGAAAATACATCCCTCAGGAGTCAGAAGCCAAATGGCAAGCCTACCGAGAAGAGAAACAGATTTATGCTTTTTCTAAAGACGAGACTAAGCCCGTCTACTCCATAGATACGCCGCCTCCTACCGTCTCCGGCAAGATCCATATCGGACATATTTTTTCGTATACTCAGGCCGAGATCATCGCGAGATATAAGAGGATGTCTGGGTTCAACGTCTTTTATCCGATGGGCTATGACAACAACGGAATCCCAACGGAGCAGTTGGTAGAGAAGGAATTATGAATCAATATCAAAGATGTGGAGCGCAAAGATTTCATCGCGAAATGTTTAGAGATAGTAGAAAAGTACAAACACTTATATGAAAATTTATGGAAATCGCTTGGGATGTCAGTGGACCGAAGCAGGTTCTATACTACGATCTCTCCTCAGGTCCAGCAGCTCGCTCAGCAGACATTTGTGAAATTATTTAATGAATGACATATTGTGTGCAAAGATTTTCCCGCATTACGATGCACCAAAATGCAGACAACGCTCGCACAAGCAGAGACAGAAGAACAAGAATTTAATGAATATTTCAATTACTTAAACTTCACATTAGAAGATGGAGAAAAATTAGTGATAGCGACTACCAGACCTGAATTGCTCCCAGCGTGTGTTGCTGTCTTCGTGCATCCTGATGATGAAAGATTTACTAAGTATGTCGGGAAAAATATTACCACGCCACTATGAATCACCGTGCCCTTATTAGCAGATGATAAAGTAAAGATGGACAAGGGGACTGGCGTCGTCATGTGCTGTAGCTATGGAGATGAAGTTGATGTGTATCGAGTCCAGAAGCATAATCTTTGAGAGAAGATCGTTATAGATAAATATGGGAAAATGCACAACGGGGGAGTCCCCGAGATCGAAGGACTCAAAATTTCAGAAGCAAGAGAAAAGATGATGGAGGTGTTGACCACAAAATGAGACATCGTCATCAAAAGAGATCCCATAGTTCAGTCCAAGCAAATCTCTGAGAGAGGAAAAATGCCCGTAGAAATTATTCCTGTCAAACAATGGTTCGTCAATCTGCTAGATAAAAAAGAATTGCTCTTCTCGAGAAATGATGAGATGTCTCGGCATCCAGAATTTATGAAAAAAAGATCCAATGACTGGATAGATAACCTACAGCGAGACCGGAATATCTCACGCAGCAGAAAATATGGGATACCGATCCCTGTACGATATGATATTTCAAATGATGAAATAATTTTGCCTACAGCAGAACAATTATCTAGAGGTCCCATCGATCCTACATCAGAAACGCCTGATGGATATACTGCAGATCAAGTAAGGTGAGAAACATTAGTCCTAGACACGCGATTCACCTCATGACTGACACCACAGATCAATCAAGAATTTCTCATCAGAGATGGATATACGCAAGGCATTTTGCCTATGGATCTGAGACCACAAGCGCACGATATCATCCGTACATGGTTATTGTATACCACACTGCAAAGTCACTTTGCAACTGGGAAAGTGGCGTTTAATAATGTTATGATTTCAGGATTCTGTCTCGCTGAGAAAGGAGAGAAATTTTCCAAATCCAAAGGCAATTCCAAATTCGATCCCGAGCAATTGATCGCGACGCGATGAGCCGATGCAGTGAGATATCGAGCTTCATGAGGGCAATTGGGGAAGGACATTCTTTTCGATGAGAATGAATTTAAGATTGGACAGAAATTAGTGACTAAATTACGAAATGCAGGGAATTTTGTTTTCATGAACTTAGAAGATTTTACGCCACTTGCAAATAATGAGCCGGGTATTATGATGGGGCTTGATGAAAAAGATTTATGCGATATCGATTTACGAATCCTGCACCAAGTAAATCAATGTTCAAAAGCCATGACGGACTATCTCAATAATTATGAATACTGACTCGCGAAGATAGAATT
>CAIXFE010000033.1 GCA_903918675.1 uncultured bacterium | reverse complement strand
ACAGTCGAGATAGAGATTACTTTCGATCCCATGCGAACGTACAATATGATCAAGGATGAAGACTTAAAAAGAATGTTTGAATAAAAGAAGGATTCCAGAAGATTGAATGAGGGCTAAAGATATTTTTTCTAGAATACTATAAAAGAGCAGGGAACCCTACTCTTCTATATAATAGCATTAATTCACCGAATAGCTCTTCTGAGCCGGCGGATGAATTTTTTTTCAAGATTCTTTTTATACGGGTATAAAAAAGAAGTTTCCCCATCCGAAAAGATGAAGTGAAAGGGAAGAGGGCAGTCTTTATATCCTATTAAGGATAATTTTCCCTGCCAATATTGAATGGACCAATTCCTTTTCCAAATTTCGATTCCAACTAAGGAATCACCAACTTTTACGAAGTCAATTTCATATTTTGACTTGATGGCAACCGAACCAAATCGGTTGTTCTTATCAAAAGTGACCTCAATCCCAGCCATAAGCAGCGAGCTGGTCTTTATTTGGGACCACCTAGCCAGATTCAGGAGGTCGCTAACCCGGATATCCTTCACATCTTTTTTAGTGATCCTACGATAAATGGAATCAAAAGATGTTTTAAATCTCAAGGCCAACAACTCCTCGGTTGAGTGAACCGCCCTTATCAGGGTGGAATCTTGTGCCGCAACCTTTGTCCCAAGCACAAGGGAAAGTACTAGGGCAATTAAAATGTTTTTTTTCATGGGTTTAGTTTTTTTGGTTTTTTTATACTGCCATCTATAATGTTTAGCCATAAAATGTCAAGGGACGGCGCTATTCTGTTGTCTTTATCCTTTAGAGCAAACAATACCTTGAACATAACTAGGAAAGGGCTATACTTTCCGTTCACGCAGATTTTTTATTTTTTTAATTTTTTCATCAATGGAAGGACAAGAAAAAAAATGTTGCATGGACAATCAAGAAAACGGTTGTTGCATGGGCAAAAGAAGAATGTGTCGAAAATGGATCATCATCAAAGTTATTATTTTGATTGTCGGTATCGTGATAGGATTGGCTATAGGTATGCATCACAACAGAGGAGTCAGAGGATTTGAGAATGGTGGATTTGGAATGCAGGGCAACGCTATCGTCACTCAGAGAGGTGGTATGATGAGAAACAATTTACCACAAAGGAATCTTGAAAAAGTGGCTACAGGAGATCAAGCAGCTCTCAGAACTCAGATGACACAAATCGCAGCATTGCAGGATAACTACACAAGCATGCTCAATTTCATCCAGAGAGGCGATACTGCAAATGCAGGACAAAGAATAGACCAATTGATGGCAGAACTTGCTCAATTGAAAATCGACTTACCCAAGGGGGTCACTTCATTAACAAAATAAGTTTTCATTAAACACCCACCAGCAATAAAACAAAAACGATACTGTAGAGACGCATTGCATGCGTCTCTTTTTTGTTACGAAATGGAGCCACATGCAATGTGGCTCTACAGGGAGCTGGGGAGATTTTTTTTATGAACTTAATGTAATTATGGGTCCCGGCTGCAGCTTCGCCTGCGACGGGCAGGTTCGCCTTAACTCCAGAATGACAATTGAGAATTAGAAATTAGAAATTGAAAATTTATATACTTATCCTATATCCCACGCCCTTCTCTGTCTGGATAAAATCCTTCCCTAACTTTCTTCTGATCGTAGAAATATAGACATCCAATTTACTATCGTTTTCCCAAGCGGCATCTGAGCCCCAGACTTCTTCCAGCAACGTAGTCCTTGAGATCGTATTTCCATGATTGGTAAGCAATAAGGCGACGATAAGAAATTCTTTATTCGTGAGGTGAACGAGCTTATCCTTCCTGTATATTTCTTTCTTCTCTAGATCTATCTTCAGCTCTTTCCAATACATGATCTCGCTAGGATCATTTCTTTTGGTGACTGCAACGATGCGAAGCTCAAGCTCTTTCAAATCAAATGGCTTCGTGAGATAATCATCTGCGCCATATTCAAATCATTGCACTTTGTCTTCAAGTTGTCCCTTGGCTGTCGCCATGATGACGGGAATATTTTTATATGATTTGATCTCATTGCACGCTTGCGCGCCATCACCATCAGGAAGCATTCGATCCATGATGACGCAGTCGAAATGCTCCTTTCTGATCACTTTATAACAATCGGCCAATGTAGTCACCCGGGTAACATTATAACCACTAGCAGTGAGATATTCTTTCATTGCTTGTCAGATATCATGAGTGTCTTCGACGATAAGGATATGCATCATTATTTGCCAAATGAAATACTAAAAGTAGTTTTCTTGTCCGGAATACTGGACATGGAAATCTTTCGTTGGTGTTTGGTCACGAGAAGTTTGACAAGGTACAACCCCAGTCCAAATCAGTCTCTGCTCTGTTCCTGTGCATGATTTTTCCAGAATTTTTCTCGGATGTTTTTGCTATTTTTTTCGTCGATGCCCGGTCAGGAATTGATGACAGACAAGACATCTTTCTTGAGCTGAATATTGATCAATCCTTTTTCTGGAGTATATTTATATGCGTTCTGCAAAAGATTGAAGAAAATGATATGGAAGATATCCTTATTGGAATGCTGGATATACGTCGGTGGAAGATCCACGGAACAGATAATATTTTTATCTTTATATGTCTTAGCAAGTTCATCCTTGATAGAACTCATGATAGGAATGATATCGATATTTTCTTTCTGGATGTTGTGATATTCTCGTTTGGTAATAGACAACAACGTTTCAAAAAGCGTATTGATCGTGCGTAAAGTCTGTTTGGCTGAGACGAATGCCTTCTCATAATTCCCCGTCTTTTGTCCAGCATCCATGACGGCACTGAGTGACATCAAGGGCGTCTTGAGCTCATGAGAAGCGTGTGTGACGAAATCTCTCAGACTGTCTGTCTGTTCTTTGACGATCGTCAGCGTTTGCTGGAGAGTCTCGCCAATGATGCGGATCTCGTCATCGGGAGGTCCGGATAAAGGGACGGGTTCATGCAGGGTGTGGATATTTATATTCTTGACGTAATCGACCAATTGATTGATGTTTCTGAGTGAGGATCTGACAAAAATAAGTGAAACACCATATGTTCACAGAGAGAAAATAATCAAAAGGATCAGGAAGATCAGCGCCATTTTCTGCTGAGCCTGGACCATACGTGTAACATTGGATACTCTAATGGTGTCTCCAATATGAGAGTAAATGAGATATTGATTATCTACCTCAGAGATATTTGAAAAGATACTATTATGTTTGAGCTCAGTGTAAGCAGAATCCTGGTAGGGGAGCTCTTCTATGCCTGGCATTTGGAAACGTTCATGTGCTCAGCTAAGATTAGGGAGTGGGATTTTTTCATTTTTCAATCTTCAATTTTCCGCACCATACCGTTGTTGGAAAAACAAAATATTTACGAGGAATCAGAAAAAGAATACAATCCCTATAGTATAGAGCGTAAATTTTAAACTAATGCGTTTGGATGTGGTGAGGTGAAGCATGTGGATAGCACATGAATAAAAAGCCCCTTACGGGGCTTAGTATATACAACACGAACCAACTATCAATAATAAATTTTTTATCCCCCTTTTTTATTACTTTGTTGGCTATGTTGTACCATGGTAGCAAATTGAGCCTGAGTTACCTTGCCTTCCATAGGAGTGCCTTTGACAGCATTCGTGTAGGCAGTGTAATCATTATTGAGAATTGCATCACGCAGTGCCGTTCTCTGTATATTTTTTGCTACCATGTCCGTAAATTGAGCTTGTGTTACCTTGCCTTCCAATGAGGTCCCTTTGACGGCGGCGACATAAGCGGTATAGTCGTTATTTTTGATCGCAGTCTCTATCGCTGTTTTACTTTGGGAGGTCTTCACTATCTTTGTAAATTGATCTTGAGTGAGTTTTGCATTTTCATAGGCAGTTAAATATGCTGAGTAATCATTGTTTTTGATGGCTGTCTGGATGCCTTGTTTCTCTTGATTTAAAATCAATCCCATTCCTGAACCTATTCACATTTTAGCTCATGAGTCCATGCCTGGACCAAAGCCAAACATCATTCATTTGTTCCCATGGCCTCATCTATTGTGCATAAAACCATTGGTTTTTTGCCCTGTGGTCCATTGCATTGCGTTGCCAGTATTAGCACTAGCAAAAGTGATGGAAGTAGCTAAAATGGTCAATCAAGCAATGCCTGCGATAATAATTACGTTTTTTTTCATCGTCATTCTGGTGTAAGAAAATAAAATCTTGCGTGAACGCCGAGCAGTATACTCAGTTACCTTAAGATAAGCTTAAGTGAAAAAAATCCCTAGGCAGAGGCGAGGTATCGGGAGCAAGGGAATTTAAAATCTAAAGTATTGGACATGAAAAATGTCAGCGATTTGCATATTAGAACATCTTCGAGATCTTTTAAGATTAATTTAAGGTGAATAGATATAGTACCCTCGTTATTATACGTATTTTTTTATATTTTGTCGCATCAGCTATCATGGAAAAATTTTCTCAACAAGTAAAAGATTTTTTTACGGTCAGGAATTGTCTTGTTGTGATCATAGGATTACTTGTGGTCATCATAATATTCCAAAATATCCATGGGGGTGGATGACATCCTAATATAGGATGAGGCAGACAAAATATATCCAATGGATCTCGTAACGGAACAGCATCAGTGATCAGGCTCCCTGGTGGCTTATGATGATGAGGATCTCGCGGGGGATATAGTAGGAACTTAGGGAACTAATACATTATATCAGGAGTAAAAAGCAGCTTTTAACTTATTATATCATACTATGAATACAGAATCAAATTTTTTGAATAAGGTTTGGGACGCCCTCAAAAGTCACAAATGGTACGTCATTGTCGTTCTCGTACTTCTATTTTTGGTAATCAGATGATGTGCATCGTCTACTACCACAACCACGACGGCTAGTACCGTGACGTATACGGTCACAAGTGGATCTATAGAGAACACCCTTAAACTGATCTGAACCACGAAGATTACAAATATGCAGACGCTCGTTTTTGGCACGGAAGGTAAAGTGGCAAAGGTCTATGTGAAAGAATGAGATAAAGTAAAAGCCGGACAGCTTCTAGCTGAATTGGACAAGAAGCAACTTTCTATCAGCCTTTCACAGCAGGCATTGAGTATCCAGAATGCGAAAATAAATTATAATAAACTTCTGACTCAATATACAGATGCAGACAAATTGAAGGCGCAGAATGATGTGAATGGAGATCAATCTAAATTGGATATAGCAAAAAAAGATTTACAAGATTTACAGGGGGATGTCTGAAATACCTTGCAGAATACAAGCTCTTATGTCCAGACAAATACCATAAATGCTAAGAGTTTGGCGAACGACACTCAGAGTATGTTGCAAAATGTCGATCAGATATTCAGTTTTACTCTTAGGAATGATACATATTCCAATAGTTATAATATTAAATTAATCGAAGCTACGACATCAGTATATTACAATAATGCACAGATGTATTTCAATACTGCGACCACCGCTCTTGATGCATTAAATTCTCAACTTTCCAGCGTATCTTCTTCTATCACTACCACGAGAACGGCCATACAAATGCTTCAGGATCAAGAGAAAACATTGCTCAACGCATTATCCACTATGATAGATAACAGTATCAATGCAGTGAATAATGCTATGATGGGTGACGGAGCTCTGTCACAAAGCCAGATAAATTCGTGGCTTAGCACGCTAAATGGTGCAAGTTCTAAAGTACTTTCTCATCTTTCCACGGTGAATACCGATACTCAGAATTTCAATAATACTTCGACTGATATCCAAGCAAAACAGAGTGAAGTGAATAATGATCAAGCACAATTACAAATCGACCAACAAACACTCCAAAATATGGAAAACTGACCAAATTCAAATGATGCAACACTCCAGCTAAATTCTGTCAAACAATCTCAACTAAGTTATGAGCAAACCTCTCAGCAATTAAATAATTATCAAATCATTGCCCCCTTTGATGGTACGGTGGATACCGTTGGATTCAAGATAGGGGATACTGTTTCTTCCAACGCTGGGACATCGGCTGATGGTATCACCGTTTCCAATCCTGATGCATATCAAGTAAATACATTGATCGATCAGATAGATATCGTCAAAGTAGAGCCAGGACAAGCCGTGGAAGTTACATTCGACGCATATCCTGGATATGTAATTACCTGAACCATCGGTAGTATAGATCCTACACCAGTCACGAGTGCTGGCGTGGTTTCTTATCAAGCCACCATCAATCTCCAGCAGACGGAAGGCAAGAAAATCTATGACAGTATGTCGGCAAATGTAAAAGTTATCATCAATCATAAAGAAGACATCTTGATCATACCGACAGTCGCCGTACAGACAAAGGGCAATCAAGCTTTTGTATGGACTCAATCAGGGACAACACCTATTTCTGTCGGGATTACCGATGATACAAATACGGAAGTCTTAAGCGGATTACAAGCAGGTGAAATTATTTATGCACAACAATATCAAGTACAGACAAGTAGCACAACCACAAGTTCATTCTGACAGGGAGCTTCTTCTGGTACTTGACGTTCATCAGGACAAAGCAGTCAGGCTAATTCATTCAGACTATTGAATGGAGGAGCTGGTGGATGAGCGGGAGGAGCCGGAGGATTTACTAGACCCGGGAATTAGTTTTTATCCGTATCGAGATCTCAGCACATGATAGAGCTCAAAAATATCAAGAAAGATTATATGATCTGAAATGAAGTGATGACCAAAGTATTGTTTGGCATTGATTTGACGATCCATGACGGCGATTTCTTCGCGATCATGGGACCTTCGTGATCTGGCAAATCCACGCTTATGAATATTCTCTGACTTCTAGATACTCCCACGAGCGGAGAATATATTCTAGATGGAGTGAAACTTCCTGAGATGACGGAGAATGAGAAAGCTCAGTTACGTTCCAGAAAAATCTGATTTGTTTTCCAGGCGTTCAACTTGATCCCCAGGATGAAAATCATCGACCAGGTAATGCTTCCTATGTTTTATCAGTGAGTGCCCAAATGAGATGAAACTGCGAGAGCAATCGCAGCGCTTGAAAAGGTATGACTCGCACACAAAGTGAATAGCAAACCAAATCAATTATCCTGATGAGAGCAGCAGAGGATTGCCATCGCACGTGCGATAGTGACCAATCCAACCTTGATCTTGGCCGATGAACCGACAGGAAATTTAGACACCAAGACAAGTATCGAGATCATGAATATTTTTACCCAACTCAATAAAGAGGGGATAACCATCGTTATGGTCACTCATGAGCCGGACATTGCTCAATTTGCGAGACATAATGTCCACATGAGAGATGGCCTAGTAGAAAGGATACACATCAATACCGACAAAGGGATCAAAGAAGCATGAGAGACCAAACGCCAAGCGGCAAATATCAAGGAAGAAAAAAAATCAAAACAATAAAAAATAATTCTGAGATTTATCATATAATAGCAGATCATGTCCGTGCGAGTATATTTGAAAAATGCATTCAATTCGTTGATAGCCAATAAACTGAGGTCTGGACTAAGTAGTCTGGGTATCATTATCGGTATTTTGTCGGTCGTGGTTTTGTTGGCATTATGACAAGGAGCCACTGCTTCCATTCTTTCCAACATTGAATCGCTGTGAACTAATCTTCTAGTCATCAGCCCTGGGGGTTCTCAGCAATCGAATGTAAGAGGAGCGGCAGGAGGAAGATGATCTGAAAATGTACTCACGACTGCAGAATCTGATCTTATCAAAGGATTGCCCAATGTATCGATGGTGTCACCTGAATATTCATCCAGAGGCCAAGTAATTTATTTAGATAATAATGCGCAGGAAACTATTTACGGAGTCACTCCCGCTTATCTTCAAGTCCGCAATTCCACGGTAGCATACGGATCTTTCATTACACAAAAAAACGAAGACAATGTAGATAAGGTCGCAGTGATCTGATCAGATACGGCTACGGTGTTGTTCGGTAATGCGAATCCTATAGGGAAAGATATTCGTTTCGGAAATACTATCTTGACCGTTATCGGCGTAATGACTGTCAAATGATCACAGGGATTTGGCAATGCAAATGATGTCGTATTCGTCCCATTGAGTACCGCACAAGAGAGACTTTTTGGTACTACCTATCTTTCCGATATTTCCTTATCTGTCAGTACTTCTCAAGAAGTCACTCCGACAGAGACACTGATCACAAATATGCTACTCAAACATTTCAATATCATTGATCCTACCGAAGCGAATTTCACCATCCAAAATCAAGCTGACTTAGTTTCGACGGTCAGTTCTATTACGGGGACATTGAAGCTTTTCTTAGGCGCCATCGCAGGGATCGCATTGATCGTCTGAGGAATCGGCGTGATGAATATTATGCTCGTCTCCGTCGCAGAGAGAACACGTGAAATCTGAATCCGCAAAGCAGTCGGCGCACAAAACAAAGATATCATTCTGCAATTCCTTTGTGAATCTTTAGTCTTATGTTTCATCGGTGGAATCATCGGTATCGCATTTAGTTATCTGATCGTCTTTGGATTGAAAAGTGTCATTGCAGGAATTATTACCTTACAGTCTATCCTTATGGCTGTCGGATTTTCCATCCTGATCGGTTTGTCATTCGGTATTTTCCCCGCATACAGAGCGGCAAAACTCAAACCTATCGAAGCATTGAGATATGAGTAAAAATTTTCAATTCTCAATTTTTAATTTCTAAAGAATTTCTAAATCTTAATTTTTAATTTTAAAAAAAAGTTGAAAATTAGACATTCAGAAATTAGAAGTTATTTGAAAATTTAAAATTGGAAACCTGCCTGCCGGTAGGCTGGTTAGAAATTATTCTGCGGCTGTGCAAAGTGAGCCGTATCCAAAAGCTGGATGTCTTCATCGCTCAACTCGAGATCCACGGCAGCTAAATTTTCTTTGAGATGCTCAGCATTCGTAGATTTAGAGATAGTAATAATGTTCTTTTTGGAGATTAATCGACTGATTGCGATTTGCGCTTTGGTAGCATGATATTTTTCAGCTAAACTATCAAGCAGGGGATTAGGTTGAAGTAAAAACCCTCTCTCAATAGGTCTGTATGCTATGACCATAATATCATGAGCTTGGCAGTAAGGAATAATTTCTGATTCCATATCGGTTCTCTGACTCATGGGATCAAGGTTTCTCGTATTAAGGTTGTATACTGTCTGGTTAATTACTATTTTATTTTTTGAAAACCTTTGTGCTTCCTTCATCTGTTCTGCAGAAAAATTACCTACCCCGATATATCTAACTAACTTTTGTTCAACCAGATAATTCATGGCCCTCATAGTCTCCTCAAGAGGTATCCCGATATTAGGACCATGGATGAGATATATGTCGATATAATCCGTTTTTAGTCTTTGTAAGCTCTTCTTGCATGCAGAGATAACCTCATCATATCTTAGGTTTGTTTTAGCTACGTTACTTGTGATGATCAGTTTGGATCTCTCTAGGTCTTTAATGGCCTCCCCAATTAATTCCTCAGTATGCCCAGCTCCGTAGATCTCTGCAGTATCAATATATGTATATCCTAGGGCAATTGCAACCTTGATGGCTTGTATTGATTCTTGATCACGAGAAAAATCAGCCTCTCTAAAACCTCCGATTCATCGAGTACCGAGCCCAAGAACGGGGAGAGTGAATCCATCGTGTAATGATTTATATTTCATGTCTCGTGAATAGTTTTTTAAAAATAGACTCTAGATCCTAGACTCCAGCATCTAACTCTTTCAAATATTTCAATAGTTCTGGATGTAAGGATGTGGTGAAATATTGTGCTACTTCACTTGGATTTATCCATTTTACTTCAGAGAATTTTTCTCAGGCTTGTAACGATCCACCACTTACTTCACACAGATAATAGAGAGACATAAACTCTCTTTTTTCTGGATAAGTTTTTGCAAAGATTATTTTCTGGACATCGACATCCAATCCAGTCTTTTTCTTGATCTCTAATTTCAGATAATATTCTATATCTTCCTGATATGCTGGTCTCCCGCCAGGAAATCCCCGAGAGAGCTCAGCGATATGCTCATCATTTTCTCTTTTTCCGATGAGAATTTTCTTGTGCTGAGCATCATAGACGATACCAAGTGCATTGACCAAGAAGACTCATCTATCAAATTGTAATCGATCCATTTATCTTTTGGAAAGTATAAAATTAACTTAAAAACACAAGAAACCACAAGGCAAATCTCCATCGAGAAACCACCTCCCCTGATAGAGGACGATCTTATATTTCTTCCCTGTAATTATATTTTTACACATACCATAATCACTTTCTTTACTCTCTACTACCAAGCCTCTCCACTTGCAATATCCATCGAAAGTATCATGCGCATGATACGTAGGAAATCCTTTATATGCAAGAAAAGCACCCAGAAAGATGATCAGGATCAGAAGTATTAGGAGAATTGCTTTGTGAGGCGATTTCATAATACAAGTATGTTAAAATTCAGACATTAGAAAATTATTTTGATAATTAGAATTCTTATGAATTCTCTTACAAGTTATTCTCTTTCACCACCTTCCCTTTTTCGCATCCATTCAAGACGCCTTGCGCTTGCGCGTAAGCTCGATATTTTTGCATAACAGTTGCTGGAGTATAGGTAATATTCCATTTTTCCAAAATTCATTTCATGACGATATAGGTATCGCAGAGTCCTAATTTCGTGGGATTAGTTGTAGACCCGATCAATTTTAGACTATATGCTGTCCTGAAATAAGTATAATCAGGACTGGTTTTACTCATGTACGTGAAGCCAACATTAGTTGTTGTGACCAATGGGATATTGTATTTTGCGAGAAGAGATTTGATCATATCGAGCATAGTCAAAGATTTTCAGCTGGGTGTTGTCACAGGTGGTTGTGTCGTTCATGTATTGACTACGACTTCGGTATTTCCTGATACAACATCACTTCCTTGGATGCCACTAAAGATAGTAGCCAAATCACCGGTCACTTGCGTATTTTCCAGCCCAGATCCCAAGACGGTTCATTCACCTGTGAGATAATATTGATCTTGTCCCAAGACAGCAGTCTGTCCGCCCCACAGTTTGGTCGCGTGAATGTTTACAGCCAAATACTGACCCAGTCCGTATGGTACTGCTACAGTCTGGAAAGTATATTGATATGCCGCGATCAACACGCCAAAGATCAAAACGATGATGTAGAAAATTGAGAATTTTTTATTTGATCAGAAGATCAGAGCGAAGATGATAAATAAGATAATTCACACGATCCCTGCCATCAGCAATCTGATACCCATCTCTGCACCAGCGGTAAAGAGATACAAGACAAAGGCTAGGATTATACTGATAAGTGCAGGACCGACACTCGATCCTTTTTTATTCTTTTTAGCATGAGGAGCTTCGTAATGATGAGGTTCGTTAGCATCTGATTTGACTTCATGCATGACTTTCTTCGCTTTCGCCTTGTCTTCATGATCGGCTTGATCGTCATGATGTCACCGGATGCCATACAAGAGCGTGATGAGCAAGATAGCTATCAAGTTGATCACGGCCAAGACAAACATCATGGGTTCTTGTCGCAGAAATCCTACGATAATAGGCTGCCCGACAAAGAAATACAATGAGAAGAGTAAGAAAAGATTTTTCTTCATTTTTTATTGTAAAAGAAAATAAAGATGTCAACTGTTTTTGTATATTAGCACAAAATTTATAGGAAAGAGCAAACGATTTTCAAGTCTAAAATTTGCAAAAATTAAAGAAAAGACTACACTTAGAGAGTGAAGACTTTTAGCCAAAAACACGATATGAGAAAGATTCTTATCTTCAGTATACTATTCTTTGGATGTGGCATCTGTTTCGCACAGTTGCAGATTCCTGATACAGAAAATTATATCTTGAATCAAGATTCTCAGCAAGTTTTAAATACTCAGGGTATCAATGACCCCATCAGAGACGGGGCATATAAAGTAGTAAATTCAGATGTAAACAATACTTCAGGGACGGGAGAGCTTCTCGGAATCGTCGGGACTAATGCTCCGATCTCGGACCATCTAACTGCGCAAAATCAGACCATCAATATGATCAAAAGTATCGTCAATTACGTCCTGAGCTTCTTGGCTCTCGTCGCATTGATCTACTTGATCTATCATGGATTCTTGATCTTGACCGCCGCAGGCGATGACGCCCAATACAAAAAAGGGATCCAATCACTGAAATATGCCGTGATCGCACTTGCAGGTATCGGAGCAAGTTGGCTTATCGTCAGCATGATCTTCCGATTGCTTACTTTAATTATTGGCCCATAATTACATGAAAAAATATTTGTTCAAAATCTTATTATCTATGCTCGGCTTCGTGTGCGTCTGATCACTCGCAATGAGTTTCTGATCGACGACTTGGGCTCAAGATACTACAGACGCATTTCCTTATGATGTTGTTCTTAATTCTTGAGGTAACGAAACTACTGATATCGGACAAGTCGTCAACACGGATTCCGTAAATCCTACGACTGCCCAAAATAGCATCCTCAGTAGATTGACGAATTTTTTTAGAATTTCTGGCACGAGTTACAATCCAGACAATACCTGAAGTCCAGCGATTAGTTATATCAAATGGGTCATCAACATCGTCCTGGCATTAGTGAGTCTCGCAGCATTGATATTGATTATCTACGCATTTTACCTAATCTTCTTTTGAAAGGCAGAAGAAGGATTTACCAAAGCAAAAAAAATTCTGGTTGGAGTCGCGATCGCACTTGCTATCATGTGATTATCTCGGTTTATCACCAGCTTCCTCTTCAATATCTTTACGACGGTAAAATAAATTTTAGTTCTCGTTATAGCCTATCATGCCATTTGATTTTACTTCACAGACAAAGATCCAGAAATCCAAACAGCAAAATATGTTCAACACGGAGACCATGTTAGCGATTTCTGAAATCAAAAATGATACGCTCATTCTCAAAGATGGCGGGTTGAGGGCTATCCTCAGAGTAGAGGGGCTCAATTTGGATCTCAAAAATTTTGAAGAACAACAGATCGTACTCGAACAGTATAAAAAGTTTCTGAATGGGATGGAGTTTCCCCTCCAGATCATCGTCCGCAATACCTATCTCGACCTGTCTGATTATCTCGGATACGTGAAGACAAACATTGCTCAGATAGAAAATCCTACGCTCCAAAAGCAAGGCGAATCGTACTATGCCTTCCTGCAAAATATAGATATGCAGCAGGGCCTGATCTATACCAAAGAATTTTATATCGTTGTCCCTTATTACGCATCAGAAAATGATAATAAAGAAGTGAAAAAATCATGGCGAGAAAAATTATTAAATGTCCTGCAAGCCAAAGATAGTGTAGAA
Source organism: uncultured bacterium (assembly GCA_903918675.1). Lineage (GTDB taxonomy): Bacteria > Patescibacteriota > Gracilibacteria > Absconditabacterales > Absconditicoccaceae > CAJBLF01. Next base: position 27,342 of record CAIXFE010000033.1, on the reverse strand, counting down.
AAAATTGTCGCAAGATACAGAAGCTTCCTCAAAGGGAAAAGATCATTAGAGACGAGATGCGGACTGATCGTAGACGGCTTATGATCTATGGGCATCGGAGTAGAAAGAGTCGGCACCTCAGATATCATCTCATTGCTCTTTCGTTGCTACAATCCATTGATCCATGCAGCAGAATCGAAAATCAGTTAATAGTTAACAGATAACGGTTAACAGTGAAGAGATAACAGGTAACAGCGTCGGTGTTTTTTATGCCAAAAGACTCCACCACTTGTCCTCCACCAAGGAGGGTTGTTCATTATTAATCCTTCATTATGCATTGTTAATTGTTCATTCTCTTCCGAAGCAATCTAAATTGAATAATCCAAAAAATAATCAGAAAAAGCATTTGCATTTTTATAGAAAATCCTTACTATAATAACACAAATGCCTACGGGCCTTCCTCGCACCTGCCATAGGCAGACAAGCATGCGGGGGGAATAATAAATTCCTAAAGATACATGTCTTTCAGGAGTTTTTTTATAATCTGAAATTCTTCGTCAGATACGTATCCTATCATTTCTTCGAATCTTTTGATATCAATAATCCTAGCTTGTGAGAGCATCAGTGAGGAATCGATATTTTTGCCGAAATCTGGACTGTGAAGTCTGAAATGATAGTGATTGTCCTTGTGTTTAGTGGTCATGGGGATACACCAAAATAAGGATCATATTTGTTTTACAATAAGTACCGGTCTTGTATATTCTCATTTCCCATCAGCCTCAAATCAGATATTCACTCATAATTTGATGTATCGGATTTGCCTTATTTTGGGGTAGAAAATCTTTTGATAGGTGGGTGAGTGCAATGTTTTTTTCTCCTTATTCCATCAGTCGAAGTCTTTGATATAATCTTGTTTCATCTCGTGTGTCTTCATGTCTCTCAGTGTAATGAATAAAATATCGGAGCAATTATATCCGGTATTTTTAATTTTTCAAGAAAAAGTCCCATGAAAAACTTTTTTAAATATTTCTCACTTGATTTTTTCTACGTAATCAGTACACGGGGAAACGTAATTTATCATGCTTTTGCATATGACAAGAATCCTAACCGTAGTACACACATCATATTATTACTTCTTATTCAAGGATAAGAAGGATTATTCGTATTGTCGCTAGAACTGCCTGACATACAACGGTTACTCTCACTTCTTATCCTCAGCGATAAGGAGTATTTTTTAATTTTTTTTACAAGCTAGCATCATGGAAAACACCATCTCCAATATCATCATCCACGATCTCTGAGATCAAAATATCCTCCAATTTTTAAGTGAAAAGATGGATGAAATAAAAGCGAATAAAGCCACAGGGCTCTGTATTTGGCTCCAGGTCACACTACCGCATATCGACAAAACGGCCTTGTCTCTAGTGGTAGAGGAAGTCTTATGGGACATCCCGCTTCTACATGGTAGCGGAGACTCAGGAGATCTCGATGCTTTCCCCTCTACATGAAATCAGACTTCAGCAGATGATCATGTGCCTGATTTTTGAAACCTTTGTGAATTCTCTGTAGATCAAGGAGACACAAGTTGATTACTTGATGATTTCAACTTCGCAGAGACGAGAGAATTGCGAAGATCTGTATCTGAGGCATCGAAAAGTCCCACCATTCTGTAGAGCCACCTCCCCGCCGGTGCGGGGTAAATGCATGTGGCTCCATTCATCAAAAAGGAGACGCATGCAATGCGTCTCTACAGGGTATGTTTTTGTTTTATTGTTGGTGGGACTTTTTAATACAACACCATCTCGGTATCATATTTCTTCGCATTACAATATTCCATACACTTTGCTTCCAATTCTTCGCATCTCTCTACTCGTTTCTGATCACCTTCATTTCTATTGATCATTTCCTGATATCGTCATTTTCTTCTTCTGATCTCTTGAAGAGAAGCAATGCAAACAATGTCATCATGCGTAATTGCAAATCCTGCGCAATTGATGCCCATGTCAGTAGGGGATTGATATTTGACCATATAATTTTTGTGCGTGACAATCTTTTTCGCGATGCTCATCACGATAGGAAATGCTTCGATGTCTCTATTGTAATTCACCGCATCCATTTTATACGCCTTCTTGTGTAATTCATCCATCTCATTGAAATCGCCGATGTCGGCAGTAGCAGCTTCATATGCTAAGTTTACAGGATGATTCAATGGCAAGTTTCGGATAGGGAAGGTCTCATATTTCGCGTAGCCAGATTTGATTTCGATCTCATGATCAAGGTAAATCTGTCCCAGACAGGTAGATAATTTCCCGCTGCTAGAAGCCGCTCACGTGACGAGGATCAGATTTTTTGTCAGTGGGATATGATCATCATGTCCAAATCCATCCTCACTCAGGACCATATCTACATTGTGTGGATAGCCGTTGATCTTATATCTTTCTCGTACTCTATAATTTTTTCTCTGAAATTCTTTCTCGAAATCCAGCACCACGTCAAACATATCCTCTACGTCGATCGCGTTGATCACGACATGCGGTCTGAGTCAGATATTCTGTTCTATAGTTCTCAGCATATTCCAGACATGAGTTTTGAAATCGACATCTTGATTACTCAGTTGCCTATTTTCGATGATATCTTTCGCAGTCACACAAAACAGGACCTCAGCCTGATCTTTGAGTGATGAGAAAATCAATTTCTTAGACTCGAAGTTAAACCCAGGAAGAACTCTCGCTGCGTGAGTATCAGACATAAACTTTCATCCGATCTCCAGATACAATCTTCAGCCAGAAAAATTACTGATTCTGTCCAGGATTTTCTCCTTTTGGAGTCTCAAATACTTTTCCCCGTCAAATCAGAATTTCTTGTAGGGAAGGGTGTCTTTGGAATTGATCAGCGTATTCATAATCACAGATAACTGGTAAAATAATACTCAATTGTATTCATTTTTTGGCTCTATTGCAAGTTATCAGAAGTCTGCAGTTAAGCTTGGATATTGAAAGAATATTTTGTAGGTAAAAGAGGTTGACTTTTGTTGGGAAATGTATAAAAGGAATGTAGATAAATTTTATCTTATTTTTTTATTACTATGGTAAACAAAGCAATTATTCCTCTATCAACAGAAGAAAAAGAAAAGAATTCTGCCATGATGAGGACACTCGCGATTTCAAGCGGCTTAAAAACTTTAGACGTGATAGCGGAAGCTTTAAAAGTTAGTACGGAAGAATTATTGCAGAGACTGTTGGAAAACGAAGAGACAAAAGTCCAACCTGAATGTGTTGATAAAAACAAAAAAGCTCCTGCAACTCCCACGAAATTGGCTGGAAAAAAATTACTGATAACGCTTTTGGATGCTGACAAAGAAAGAGGTAATGCACTTCTCTCCGGATGAAAAGAATAAAAAGGGACAAAATATTAATTTTTACTTTATTGAACAACGCTTGCATGATCAAAAGAATTCTGCCAGATTCATACGTCAAATTTGCAGAAGCCGTTTCTAGTAAATTGAACAAACCTAAACAAGAAATTCTTCTTAGTTTGCAAGTATACTGACCAGAAGAAACGGTGCGTAAACTGACAGCGCAGGTAGAAAAAAAGAAAGAAACTGATACATCACAAGCATTGGTAGAGGCTTTATCGATCATTCTAGATTTTAAAGAAAAGATTGATCCCGTATACACAGAAATCCTAAGCAGTCTCGATCTAAAACAAAAGGCCCTGATGCAGAAGAATATTGGCCCAATGAGCAAAAATGGCGAAAGAGCTATTTATCCGCTTGGAATAAAACTCTGACGCCTCAACGAAGATAACAAAATGATGTTGTTTCAAACTCCCCAGTCCGCTCTAGAAGTAGCAAAGAAATTTTGAGATACGTTTCTGATCCCCTGAGGAGAAGAATCTAGATGAGCCGCCATCATTATAGAGCTTATATATAAGTTCCCGTGAGCAGATGAGAAAAGGAAAATAGAAAGCTTTCTAAGGCTTTTTAAATTCAAAACGGAACTTGTCTGATATGAAACAGACTCACCACATCAGTATGATATCGTCTTTTCGGAAGATGGGACACAAGGGATTCATGTTTACTTAGATATCAAAGGTCATAATTCTCGAGAAATCGACACTAATATCCTAGAAAGATGACCTAAATATTATATGACATGTAGCCCATTACAATGTAACAGTGATTTTATAGCACCATTAATAAAAGATGCATCCTTAGAGGTAAATGATAAAGAGTTGATCCAGTTGATCCATTCATTTATTGGCTGAAATAGTATCGCAGAGCTAGACTTGCTCTCAGTAGAGGAGTCTTTTTTAAATCCAGTTTCAAAAGCTGGGTTACTTAGGACATTGAAGGAGCTAGCAGAGCTGGTAGTGTCAGATGATGCTAGCTATGACGACCAAATAAGTAATCTGCTTAAGATATTAGGGAAGGATATGAAAGACCTTCATTGAGAATTCGCGCAACCTGTATTAGATGCAATAGCTGCTATAGAAAAAATGGCAAAGAAGGAAGAAAAGTTGCCTGATTTAGATTAAGCGCCTATCTCAAAATATCTTTCTATAGAAAAGAAATATTGAGCAATACAAGCAGTTATTTTAACTTATTAGATACCACACATGGTCGATAAAATCATCCTTGCTGAAAACGAGAAATTCGCAGATACTGTCTGCTTTGTTTTAGACATGAAGAAAGAAGATCTATTAGCTTCTTTAAATAACTCCCGGGAGAGAGAGCCCTATATTGCACTATTGAAAGAAGAAGCCATCATAAAGAATCAATCGAATCTCTTGGATATTATTGATGCATTTCACGAAACTGTCTCCAAAATGGAATTGTATCGTCCAGTAAAGTCAGGGATAGAATTCATCAACTCAGTAAAATATGAGAGATTGATAGAGACTTTCCATCTACTTATCGGTGTGTCAGAGCTGACCATAAGAAGTCATATCTCCGATAAGACTAAGAAATGGGATTTCATAGATAAGGTGAAAAAATTAGCAGAAATGGAAAAAAGCAATAAAAATTGTGACGATGAGATTAGGAACTTAACTGACTTCTTGAATATAGAATCATTGAAGGTTAACGGAGGCGGCGCTCAAGCAGTATTAGAGTCGATAGCTTCTGTCGAAAATATTGAGGGACACAAAAGACTATGTAATTAAGCCCCTACATAAGAAAAATTACACGATTCTTCAGTCTTCTAACCTAATAATCTCATCCGCAAATTGCAGGATGTTTTTATCATGTTCGATCATCAAGATCGTATCTCACTTATTCAGAAATTCTTTGAGCACTCTGAGCAATTTTTCTATGTCTTCGAAATGCAGTCCTACAGTGGGCTCATCAAGGAAATACATGGAGTGTCACTTATAGGACTTCAGCAAATGTTTCACTAATTTCAATCTCTGACTTTCACCTCAGGAAAGCGTGTGCGCAGGTTGCCCCATCCTCAGATATCCCAATCCGATATCACACATCAGCTGCAATTCATCGCGGATATGATCGATTTCGTGAAATAATTCCAATGCATCTTTGACATACATATTCAAGATTTCATCTATGCTGTGCCCTCTTCGTTTGATTCCCAAGATCTCTCATTTATATCTGTGCCCATGACAGAGATCGCAGGGAATATAGGTGTCAGGCAGGAATTGCAACTCTACTTTTTTATATCCATATCCATCGCAGGCAGGGCAGGCTCCTTTGGGAGAGTTGAAACTGAAATAACTCGCAGAGAATCAGAGATATTTACTCTCCGTCGTTCATGCGAATAAAGTTCTGATCTGATCGAAGGTTCAGATAAATGTGGCTGGACAGGATCTGGGAGTTTTGCCTATGCTCGTCTGGTCTACATAGATGACGTTTTTGATTTCTTCGTGGCCTTCGATAGTATCTACAGCAAGGTCTTTATAAAATTCCTGCAATGCAAGATTCTGATAATGCGAATATTCATCCTTATGCATGACGGGCGCCGCCAAAATGTCTTGCCACTCCCAACCCTTCTTGAGCAGCTGTAACCTGATATAACTCTGTATAAATTTTTCTTTCTCCTGCAAAAATCTGAAGAGAGTCGTATACATCAGCGTAGTTTTACCAGCTCACGAGGGTCAGGTAATGATAGTAAAAGCTCCCAATCTGATTTTGACATCGATATCTTGAAGATTGTATTTTCCAGCTTTTCTGATGCTGACATATTTATTACTCGGCCTGTGTTCAAAATCTATTTGCACTTTTTTCTTTCACAAAATATATTGTGCTGTTAAACAATTCGACTTAAGAAATTCATCATAGGGCCCATTGAAAATCAGCTTTCCACCGAAATCTCAAGCACCTGGGCCGATCTCGACCACTCGATCAGAAGCTTTGATAAATTCTTCATTATGCTCGACGACGATGATCGTATTGCCCATCTCTTTCAATTTCTTAATTGCGACAATCGCCCTCTTGATCTCTCTTTCATCAAGCCCAATTGTCGGTTCGTCTAGGACATAGATAATTCATGTTAACTTATTCCCTAATTGCTTCGCGAGTCTCAGTCTCTGAATTTCTCATCCAGAAAGTGTATCCATGCCCCTATAGAGACTGAGATACCCCAGGCCTAGATCTTGAATAGTCTTCGCTCTATCGATAAGCGGATGTAAAATCCTTTCGACAAGTGTTTTATCTTTTGTGGTATCTTGTTCATATAATTCTACGAAGCTAATGAGTTCATTGAGTTGCATCTTTTGCAGATCGGCAATATTGACCTTAGATCATGGATCAAAGATTAAAGATCAAAGATCTGAATCCTTCTTTCCTCTTTCATCTTTCTTCTTTCATCTAAGAGTTAGAAAGACATTCAGACTCTCCTTCTTTAATTTCGCGCCATTACACTCCGGGCAAGTTCTCATATCTAGCATCACTTGAAAATCGACGGTAAGAAGCCCCTTAGCATACTGGTCCTTAATAATTTCTTCGATGCCTTTGTAATACATGCTTACATATTTGCCGCCATAATTTACTCTGATCAATTCTTCATCGCCAAATAATACGACATGCTGAAATCGTTCTGGTAAATCTTTCCAAAGTTTGTCAGGATCGACGCTATATTTCTGCGCGAGTTTCAATAATAATCATTGTCACAAATTAGAATCTCTTCGCGGTACAATCGCTTTCATGTAGGGACTCATGGGGTCCAGGATTTTATCGAAATCTACTTGCAAAATTTCTCCTATTCCATGACAGGCTTCGCAAGCACCTTCTTGTCTATTGGGAGAAAAATGCTGAGGAGTAAATTCAGGATAGGTGACATTACAATCAGCGCAATACATTTTATCGGTGAATCGTCTTATCGCTGATAAATCTGAAAGATTGTCTGACATATCTGAAGAGTTGTTTGATGTTATTTTCTCAGATATTTCAGGACCTTTTCAGCTCTTTGATATTCAGATTTTTGATACTCAGCTTTTTGATTTTTTCTTCAGATCTCTCAGGACTTTTTCAGATATTTCAGTTATATAGATTCCGAATTTTTTTGATTCGCCCAAAATTTTTATAATATCTTCTTTCAATCTTCAGATCTTTTGTTCTTCTACTGTCACACGATCATAGATTCCATAGATGTTAAGCGGATAATATTCGCTTGGGACATTTGGAGTCTCGAGGTAGAAATATTCTATAGGGTCTAGGACTGAAAAATCTGAAGAGTTGTCTGATAAATCTGAGGGATTGTTTTTTTGTGTTTGTGTCAGATTCTTCAGATGTCTTGTCAGATTTGTCAGCTACAAGCAAGTAGCGTGTAAATCATTTTCATTTTTCTACTTTGTTCCTATTCTTCTTCACAAAATCATTCAATGCTTCTTTGTTTTCTAGCTTGCCGGATTCTTGCAGAAGATAAATTTTCTGGTCCATATAGTTCGTCTGGATTTCGGTCATGATCTGCTCGATCGTCTGCGGTTTGATTATCTTTCCACAATTGTAACAATAGCTATCGCCAAGCTTCGCAAACAACAACCTGAGATAGTCATCGATCTCCGTCAAGGTACCGACCGAACTTCTCGAGTTTCAGATTCTTTTATTTTGTTCGATAGCGATAGCAGGGGAGAGGCCGCTGCAGTAGTCTATTTCAGGCCTTTCTCATAAGTTGAAAAATTGCCTCAGATAGCTACTGAGTGATTCGATATATCTAAATTGTCCTTCCTTGTAGATCGTGTCAAAGGCAAGCGATGACTTTCCACTGCCGGAAACCCCAGTGATGGTGATCATCTGATTTTTGGGCAGTTGAAGATCAATATCTTTGAGATTATGTGTCCTGATTCATTGAAAGGTGATCGTATTGCCTATGTTCATGAGAGGATTTTCTCCAGCTTGTTTGACTACTTTCTTTGGCATATGTTTGGAATTGAAAATTTAAAAATTAGTCCATTGAGTTCCCTCTTTATCTAAAGAGGGGGGACCGCGTGCGGTGGGAGATTTTATTTAAGAAAATCCTCCGTCTGCTCCGCAGCCACCTCCTTTCCGTAAAGGAGGGACTTCATTATTGTCATTCTTCCAAATAAGTAAATCTTTCCACTTCATTTCCATCGACCATCACTTTTTCCTGGAACACGTTCATCGGTCTGACTCGCAATGACATTTCTTCCTGTCATTTCACGGCATCATAATGTTTGTAGACAACCATATCTTCCAGCGTTTCACTGTGTTTCGCGATGTCGATGACTTCGCAGAGCGATCATTTATAGTGACGATATTTTCAGAGTTGCATGGATGATCATATGAAGAACTAAAAATTACAGATAAGGGATAATTGCCAAAAGCTTCGCGACGAAAGATTGCCAAACGCTTCCGCGACAAATAGTTGCATAATTGTAGCTACTGTTTAGCTATTTTCGTCTACTGTTTGTCCACCGTTTGGCCATCTTATTCTTGCTGTCATAATCTAATTCGATATCTCTCGCTGCAACAATTTCAAAAATTTCGGCAATAATCCATATCTAGTTGCACCAGAATAAGCATCTCCATATCCATCATAGAGGTATCTAGGATTATTTGGGATGACCACATTTCCAGAAATGACTCCGCCGTTATACAATCAAGCGTGATTGACAAGTCCAGTCCGATCCCATCAGGTGTACGTGAGAGAGATTCAGAGTTTGGAGTTGTACTGCGCTCGTTTAGCTTTGGAGAAATCTATGAAATCCTGTACGCTTTGCTGGAAGATGTTTCGAGTAATCAATCCGCTTCCATAATTTTTGCTAACGATCTGAAAAGGTCCATAGCCATTGGCGGGGAGATAATAGGTACAACCTACTTCCCTATATCGAGTAGCGACCGTGAGTGCTGTAGGGAAATTATTTGCGAAGCTGATGCTATCGAGAGTATTGTATCGTCCCGTGCAGTTTTCCGTACCAGAGATATCCTTGAGTCACGTAAGATAGCCAGAAAGGAAAGCTTGTTTGAAAGGAAGTGCCGCTTGTTTGGCTTTGGCCTTATCGGCATTGAGCGGAGTAATAAGTGCATCGCCCATCGCTTGTAAGAGATAATTTAGTTTCCCATCATAATAAAATTTGTCCTGCAATTCTTGGATCTGGGCATAATAATTCCACTTGTCTTGATTGTTTCCACTAGTGATCTGGATCAGTTGAGCTTGAAGAAGTTGAGCTTGATGGGTATCCGCCGTGGTCGGTGTATACGCAAAAGCACTTCATCATAATGAAATCGCTAAGATGGCGAAGAGGAACGAAAAGTTTTTTTTCATCAAAAAACAGTTAACGATTAAAAGCCATCTGCTAATATATCGTTATCTGGAACCGTTGCAAGATGAAAGAAAATTATTGTTACACAGAAACTAACTTTTTAATTCTGGTTTGTAATAAATGTTGCTTGTAAGTGTGGTAAAGTCTGGAGGATTGGTTGAGCTTCGCTCATTGACTTGATTATCATGAAGATCTCCTCACATCAAGTTATGAATGATCCAACGATTCTGTTCCGCAGCAGTGGTAGTCCCGTTGAAAAGATCATCAGGCTTGGCGGGGTCATATGTCCCTTGAAGATGTAGTCCGCCGAATGTAATTTTACTCAACGGACCATCTTTTTGTTTCTTATCCAATCGTAAATTAAATGCTGATTTGATCTCTGAATCACTAAAGCTGATTCCGCTTTTATCGGCTCATAGCTCCTTGGCCTTAGCAAAAAAGTCTCCTCCAGCTCTAGCAGTATCATTCAGTATCTTATAATCATCTGATCCCCGAGATTGATGCATGCCCATTAGAGATTCAAGTTTGTGTCTATAATTTTCATCCGCCTTATAAAACGTTCCTTCTGCATTCATTCTCACCGTCTCTTCAACTCTTCTCACCGTTCCCTTAGCTGCGCCGGTGGCTGCTGATACCGAAAGTCATCATATCAGAGGTCTTGTCAAAAACCATTTTTCCAGTCCTTCGGTGGCTTTTCACATGACGGACTTGATCGGTGAATCTGGTCAAGAGGTGAGAGAGATTTTTACTAATTCCCATGTCAAGAATGCTGCCAATAGAAAGACGATGATGTCGGCGAAAGCATTTTTGCTCGTATTCCCGAGGTCAGAAAACATGTTCCCATTTACTTCTACCGTACTGACTCATTGTACAGCTAAGCTAGAAGATCAGCTTTGTGTATCTATCTTGACGCCATTGAGGGCAGGAAGGTTCCCTCATGTCATGATATTTTGGATGCTGACGATAAAGATCAAGATCATCGAAAGAGCAGCTACAAAAACCACTGGCTTAAGTAACATATCCATAAATGTAGACATCTTGAGCCACTTACCCATTCATTTATCGCCATCGCCACCTACTGAGAGAGAGAATACATTTGCTAAGACCACAAATGGCCCAATGATGATGAAGAGTTGGAGGAAATTGATCCTAAGCCGATTCGCCACACAAATCAGGGCCATCATTACGGTGTAAAAAACCAGGATGACTACTTTAAGCGAAAAATTTATCGTCTGTCACTTGATATCTGCAGGAGTGGTTGTCTGGACCAAATATTCTTGGAACCTAAACACACTCATGCCAAGATAGACCAGTGGCCCACTGATAGAATTAGCGTCAGGTAATATAGCAGCTAATGCCTGATCATTGGTCGTCGTAGTCATGTTCTGTGTATTGTTTTGGATTTGGACACTATTTGAAGGTGCTGTCATATCTACCATAACTTTTGCTCCTATCATTTTAGTTCTTACATCTCCAGCAATCGTATTTTCTCGTTCTGGATTATTTTGGATAAATGAAGCAGGAAATGCCGCGATAGCAGTGACAGCCACGTTGGAGATATCGACCAATGCTCCCATGATAAACCGACTCGCTTGAATCAATACGGCAGCGATCAAAGTCTTCTTGATGATATCCATAGGTTTGACACCATCTTTCCCGATCAACCCTTTAATGACCGTCCAGAGGACGATCCCAACCAAAGCAAAATTCGCAAAGTTCTTCGTGATATTCCAGATCTTCCAGAGATAAATATCTCGACCGATAGGGGCTCCAAACACCCAGGAATTCGTCATCAATTTCCCTGCTATCGTAGCCAGGACGATCCACAACCGAGAAAGGACAGAGAGCAGGCTATTGAGATTACTTCGTAAAGAATCTAAAGGAGTTGTGGTCGTTTCTGTTGCGAAGACCGGATGGACAAAGAAACAAGAAATACACAAAAGGACAGCCATCACTTTGATGATTGGACTGTTCCATCGTACCCTTGTTCTCTGTGTCTGAGGGTCTTGCATTGATAGAATGGAGATAAAAGATTAAAGATGAAAGATTAAAGATGAAAGATAAATTATGTATTGAGTTTTAAGTTCTAAGTGTTGAGTTTTTGGTTTTTTCTATTATGTCTTTGCGAGCCGTAGGCGTGGCAATCTAATTATTTCACTTATTTGAGACCACTTTAGTTTTATCATCCGGTTTTCGGGGTTACAGTAATTTTGTTTTCTTTTCAATCAGAGGCAACTACTGCTGTAGTGGTTTCTGTTACAGTAACTTTTGGTGTCTTTGTTTCATCAAAAGCGACAGTATATTTATGTTCTGCCTTATCCGTTCCTGTCCAAGTAAGCGTTGTGTCTTTAAGTGTCTTAGCGTGAGCTTGAGTTATGGCATTTGTGTTGAGAATACTTGCGATCTCATCAGCTGAACTATACCCACCAGCCTTTAGCTTTGTATTGAATTGAGATTCGAAGACTGTAGTCGCATGGGTTAATGCTGTCGCTTTTACTCCTGTGTCTAATCATTCAATCGCTGTATATAATTCTGCAAGATTTGTCGAACTTGTGAAATAATCCTTAGTGGTTGTAGGTGTTTTTTCTTCCTTGGTTAATGTCTCCACATCGATTGTCGATCAGTTTACTAATGCATTAGCGATGGCCTTATTATCGGTCGAGCTCACAGTTCAAGGAGTTGTTCCTGTAGATTTTTCTCCGATTTTGGAATATGCTGTCATAGCTGTTTCATGCTGTTCGCTCATCTTAGTGTCTAGAGCTCTAGTAGGAGCTGCTAAGGCCTCCGATACTGCACTCGCAACTCATACTTTACCTCATCATCCAGGCAACGGAATGATAGGATAACTTCCCATAAGATTACTACCAAATTTCTCGATACCATCACTAATTCATTTAGTCAATGTATTAGCCCTCATAGCTGCGAAGAGCAATGATCGCATAAATCCGATCGCCATGAAATTGAGTATCAACCAGTAAATCCAGTCCTTAGCTCCACTTCGGCTCAGGTTGCTAAATTCGAAACTTGTTCATCAGATATCGAATGCCTGATCTCCACCATTGGTGGTTGCGATTTGTTGGATATTGAGATTCTTTTCTGCCCCGTCATAATTCTGCATCAGCGTAGTGATAAATATCAGTCAGATGCTTAGAGCAAAGACCGTAATCACCGGGGAGAAAACCAAAGGTATGATGCTTTTTACATTGATCTTTTCTCATCACACTTTCCCCAAGAGGTCACTGAAAGTTTCTTTAAGTACCAATAAAGGAGACGCTGCGATGACTAACCAAAGATATCCTATCCTGACGATCAGGACCACCGCGAAAGCGAGCAGTGGGAAGAAAAGCATGACGGCAAAAGCCACTTTGATGATCATTTCAGCAGAGACGGCTCACAGGGTGAGGACAGGGGTATCGGTGATCTGCGCGAAATTAAGTAACGAAGAATATATCGTGACCAGTGGTCCAACGAATCCTTTGGACCTATCTACGAGACTGGAGAGCGTAATGGCATCAGCATCATTTTGGAATCGAATTGTTCATCCACTCAGCCCAAGTGCAGAGAGCGTGGTTTCTGGAGGAGTAGATAAGTAATCGACATTGTCATATTGAGAGTTCCCAGAGTAATAATCTGCTGCTGTGCTATTGAGTGTAGTAAGATTGCACGGTCATAAATTAGCTGAAACTCATTGAACTCTTACAATAAAGCCACAAGCTTCCAATGTTTTCCAATCCGATCGGAAGGGGTTATTCACGATAACAGAGTCTATATAATCTTGATAGTCTACACTATCAGAGAGATCTTCCAATCATGAAGGATCATTGAGTTCATTAAACAAAACCACCTGGTTTCCATAGAGGACACATGCATTCAATGTCGATCCAGGCGCCGAAGAAAAGACTCCCGTGTTCAAAAACTTGGGATCCCCGTCCGTTCTTCAGATTATATATCCGCTCTGTACCTTACATTCGGAAAGATAAACCTGTTTTTTCGTGCTTTTATCTGTGGTCTCATATCGTACTTTATAGTAGTCTCCTTGGGTAGTAATATTGCTGAATTGGCTCAAGTCCAGTTTGCTATGGACGTCCAGGATTTTCTTATCGCCCAAGTTGGTATTTTGCATGACCGAAAGCGGCAACGCTCCCACAGCATACGTGGCGATCGTAGAAAGATCGATCAATGCAGCTGTCAGAAACCAGCTCGCTTGGATCAATACTGCGGCGATCAAGGTCTTCTTGATGATCCCCATAGCTTCGCTCGCGGCTTTCCCACCGATGACACTCTTGATGATGGACCAAAGCACCACCCCGACCAGGATGAAATTCGCGAAATTCTTCATCATATTCCAAAATTTCCACAAGGGAGCATCCAGATGGAAGAAAGATCAGTATACTAGCGTATTGTCCAATGCCCATCCAGCTACCACGATCAGTGGCCAGAGGATGATATAGAGCACTTTCAAGATCAGATCAAAGATATCTATCACTCATATACTTCAGATAGCATCAGTGGATGACTGTGTTTGCACTTGCACACTTTGAGTACTGGTATCGGCATACGCTTTCTCTCCATATCCCACACTTCCCTGAAAAACCGCTCCGGAAACCGCAAAAATAACCAAACATCAAAGTATTTGCTTACTGAGTCTAGATCGCTTTCGGAAACAGAGCTTTTTTAGTAGTGACATAGGGCCTATGACTTGATAAAATGTTAATACTCATCAAGTATATCCCCGGTTGCGGAATTTGCCAAATAAACAGTATCGTGGTGGCTTTATTGTCTTGCATGTTCGTTGAAAATGTATATAGATGGGTATCGAGTTGCGTATTGTATGTTTTCGTCGTAATTGGTTATTAGTAATTGGTTATTGGTTATTTGTTATTGGTCCGGGAGCCATTTCCCAATACACCAATCCCCAATACACAAATACACAATTTATATTTTGTACTCCATTGCTCTATGTTATTCATAAATATATCTAGCGATAAGATCCATCTCACCGATGGGACCAAAGAAGAAATCCTTGCTCGTAATGGCATCGAAGACATTTTAGGCCCCGTGCTGATCGATCGGCAAAAAACTTCTCCATTTACGGAAATTTTCCTCATCAATGGTCCGGGCTGATTTACCAATCTGAGGGTAGGGACCTTGATGCTCAATACGCTCAATATGTTTCAGGAAAAGAAAATACAGATTTTCGAAGTGGATAAGCTCACTTTGTTTGCACATCTCGTGAAGATCGGTCTGCTTCCAGATCAGGGGATCATATATTTAGGCCAAAAGCACAATGTCTGGCTCGCTCGCTTTGCTCGCTCGAGTTGAAAGTTGAAAGTTGAAAGTTGCCCTTACAGGATAAAAAAGTTGAAAGAACCTGTAACCTTCGACCTGCAACCTGAACCCCATGATTTTGAATTGATAAATAAGGACACTATCCCCGCTGGCGCTTTTTTGGACGAAGTCCATGATGAAATATATCGACCGCAGGGAGTGGAGAATATGGTTAAATTTGTACATAAAGAATGAAAAATATATGCTCATTACAAACATAAAAAACATGAAATCACAGTCAAAGACTTAGATCTAAAGCCAGTGTTGCAAGTGCAAGCGAAGTATATGATTGAACCGGTCTTGAATTAACGTTGAAGCGTTGAAACGTGGAAACGTTGAAGCGTTACAATCAAGAGAAAAACATTTTTGTATTATCTGTCCTCCTTTCGAGCGAAGCGAGCCCCGTAGAACTACGGGGGCAAAGGAGGTGGACCCGAACAGGGTGGAGGATTTAGAACGGAGCTTATAGTTTTTCTCCCTTTCATAAAAGTTTTTTAATCTTCAAAATATTTTAATCTTTTAATCCAATTTCATGTCCAAGAAAACCGAGTCCATTCTAGCTATAGACCGATGAAGTAAATATATCGGGATCGCATATAAACATACCGACAATGCGGTCATTTTCCCGATTGGCTACTTGCTCAATGATCAGATGATCTATTTCAACATCGCTGATCTTATCGTCAGATACCATGTCGTCAAGATCATGATCGGCCGACCAAGCAAACAAGTCGATGTTCAGGAAAAGATCAAAAAATTCATGCAATGACTTTCTCGAAATATCGATAAAGAAAATATTGAAGTAGAATATGTAGAAGAGGATTATACCAGCGTCCAATCCGGTGAAATCATGTCCAGCTCCGCGAAAGAACTTGGCCTCTGATCAGATTTCAAAAAAAATGCAGCGGAAGATACGATAAGCGCAATGCTGATATTGGAAAGAGGAATGAAGAAATAATCCAAGGACGTACCCTCTTTATCTAAAGAGGGGGGACCCGAAGGGTGGGAGATTTTATTTAAGAAAATCCCCCGGCTTCACCACCCCCTTTCCTTAAAGGGGGAAAACGACTATTGGATCTTCATAAATTCTAATCCAGTCGCTTTCATATTTTCTATCATAGAGCAATCATAATTCACTCCCAGCTCCTTATTTACTGGCAACTGAAAGAGCACAAGCACCTGCTCTTTTTTTAATTGTTGCAATTGTTTCACTTGCATCTCATCGATACCGAGAAAATCAGAAAAAATGACGATAGCACGCCTCTTCTTATCCGTAGCCATGCGCGTGAGAAATCCAGCTATACTACTGTGATATCTCTGAGGAGATTTTTTTGTCTGTTCTTCAATATACCTCATCGATGTCAATGCCGCATCATATTTTTTCTCGATCTGGATCTGTTTACATGTTGCTGTCTTTCGTAGAAGTCCTGTTCGCGCAGTATAAAAGATATCCAAGGTAGCACCATAGGTTTTTGCATAAAAAATAATATCTGACATCATCTCACGTACGTATTCATAATTTTTTTTGCTTTGCATCTTGCCGTTTCGATTGTAATTCACGTCTCGCAAAATATCGATCGAAATTGACTTTTCTTGATGATAGACATTGCTATAGAGTTGTTGTTGTTTCGCGGAAGCTTTCCGATTGATCGTCTTAGCCGAATCCCCAGGGCTATACATCCTGATATCACTCGCATCCGTTCCAAGCCCAGAAAAGATACTTTGGAACTGACCAAAGTACTTGCCTGCAATGAGCTTCTTAGGATCGAGGGAGAATCTGTTTTTCATGGTATTTAATTAATAATGAATCATTACCGGATTGTGTTCCCTCTTTACTTAAAGAGGGGGGACCCCCCCGCCTTGCGGGATAAACTACGGGTGGGACTTGCCTGCGGCAAGCAGGGATTTCATCAAGAAAATCCCCCGGCTTCGCCACCCCCTTTCCTTAAAGGGGGGACTTCATTTTTGAAATTCCTATCCATAAATTTCTTTATTGTAACAATCCTCACAATAGACTAATTCTTTTCTTTCAGGAGCATAAGAAGTTTTTATACCAGTTCAACATTTCATGCATTTTCTATCTCGCAATTTTCTGGGATTTCTCATTTGAAATCTCTCCAAATATCTCTGATCGGGATGGCGCTTAGGGAGCGGGATTATATGCTTACGATAGAATTCAAGTTCGGGCTTGATGATTTTAAATGGTTTTCAGGAAACTTCACAAAGGACAAGTTTCTCTAAAATATCCTCGGTAACTGCACGGATAGGAGGAAGTTCATCGGCTTTGATCTTCGGTAAATTGTCAGGAACATTGAGCGGATATTCTTTATCCAGCCGTTGATATCACTGTGCAAGCGCCTCTTTTCTAGAGAGGGGATAATAGTCTATGGCACAGCTTTCATTGTAAGCGAATGGTGATAGAGCAAGAGGGAAAAATTCTCCTCGTTCTCCCGTAATTTGCATATGCTCGATAATTTTCCCAGCTAATTTCTCATATTCATCCTTGGTATATTGCTTATTGAAGATGCAATATTTCTGGTTATGTAATCATACACAACCTAGGCAATTTTCGCAGTAGAAACAAAAGTCATTATATAGACTATCTCTCCCTCCAAAGATCATTGCTGAGAAAAGATAATTATGCGCGTTTTGTCCTCATCCAGCGATTTCATAGCATCGTTCGGCCTCTCCTCGAGCGAAGAAATCCATACAATTTTTCCCATCGAAGAAATGCGCACAATATTTAATCTCCTCAGCATTAGATACTTCGAACGAATGATACACATTTTTGCTATTGCTGATGGCATCGCCGATAGCATGTTCATTATTATTCCCATGCATGTATTTCTTGGGGATCTCGAGATAGAGCTGATGGTAGCCATCCAGAAAGTCCTGAGCAAAACGTCCATCCCCATCCAGAATTTTATTTTTCTCTTTCTCGAATTCTTCCTTAGTATACGTCTTATTGAGGATACAATAGTTTTGATTCCTTAGTCCTACACAGCCGATACAATGCCCGCAATTGACGCAATCATTGAGATGCCGGCTATCATGGCAATCGAAACAATCCTGAGAATAGAATACGGAAAAACAATTTTCTACATTGATACATTCGTAGCATTGATGACAATGATGGCCGAGGAGGATATCCATGCACTCATATCCCTGCATGAGATGGTCAGTGTAATACGTATCTTCAGACTCTCACGTGGCGAAGGTCAGATAACAATTTTTGAGATCTCAGCTGCAATTATTATACTCCGCATTAAACATCCTTTCTTCTACATAAGAAAATCTATGCGCTCTAGGAACTTGATTTTGCAACTGTTTAAACTGCTCTCCGAATGTCTTACTAAAACCAAAATCTCTTCCATACTTGAACGGATCCCGACCATCTTTCCATCGATATTTATTCTGGTAGACAGGAAATATCGCATCAGGGCTATACATAGTGATGATGGTCTCTCCAGAGAAATCGCATTTCCTTTTATACAGATGTCTCTCATTTCTCCGAGCATATCTTCTCTGAAATCTACAATCAGGACACAATGTTGGCGATGGGATAGGGTATTTTTTTCAAGAAAAAGTCGGAGACATCATATCGTAAAAATGAATGTCCTTATCGGTAATAGCGAAGGATAACTGGCAGCGTTTACATTTTTTAGTCTCAATTATTTTTTCCGTAATCATCAGTCAAACAAACGATTAAAACCTTTCACGAACTTTATATATTTCTGGCACTGACGACATAATTTCATTTCATGTATCGCTTGCAATTCTCTTATGCAAAGTTCGAGGGAAAATGAATTCGCGATCGCGTTCTTCCAAGCGAGTCCTCCAGTGCTTATCTGGCAAGGGGAGCCCTTTATTTTTCAGAATTTCAAATTCTCTCTTCTGGATATTATAGGGTTTTCCTGTTTCGCTGCAAAGTAAAATCTTTCCTTTGACGTCATCGAAGCTGATTTCGTCTGTATCTAAGCTGCCCGTGTAAACCAATGCTGGATCGTAGACGTTTTCAGCCTCCTTATTCATCCGAGTAAATCAGAGTTCAAGAGCTAATTTCTCATCTATCTGGAAATATTCATTCGTCATACTATTATTCAAGGCGTGAGGAGAGCAGTAGGGAGGGAAAAAATTTCCTCGTTCCCCATCTTCTTTCATTCTTCTGATAATTCTTCAGACCTCTACTTCATACTCGGCTTTAGAATATTGTTTATTTAAAACACAATACTCTTGATTCTTCAATCCCACACAGCCAAAGCAATGATGCGATGAAGGACAACTGTCGCAATAGGTCAGGTAACTACAGTCATTCCGGCAGTCAAAACACATCATCAGATGATAGACGCCGTAGCCACAGCTCATGCAATTGTAGCACATTTCTCAGGGATCTCCTCGCAGATTAAAGTCGAGACAATTTTTACACTTGCGGAGACTCGATCCATCGATGCAGTCTTGAGAATATTCTGTGATATAATTTTCTAGACAGTTTTGTGAGTAGCTGATATCATTTCCCGTGCAGTGCTCACAATTGATAATATTGGCATATTTATGCGGATAATCGAGTCTCATTTGTTTCAGTGCTTCGAAGCATTGATTGATTCTCTCATGATCAAGGAGGAGGTATTTTTTTATTTCCTCTTCATATTCCGCTTTCGTGTATTTCTTATTCAAAATATGATACTCCTGATTGTCCAGTCCCACACAGAGGAAACAATGTTTACAGCCACGACAATCATAGAGAAATCTACTATCAGCGCAACTTTCACAGCTGATACCAAAGTCGAGATTGTAACAATTACGACAACTTACTACATAATAGCAGTAGGTGCATTCATGAGCAATACTAGCTTCCATAGTGGTTTTGGAGCGCTCAAGATTGATAGAGTAGAGACAATCTTCACAAGTTCCCGAAGCAAAGATCATATAACAGTCTCTACATCTCGTGACGCAGTTGATATACGGACTATTTTCTACGGTGTTGTCGACTACAGTTCCCATGCGAGGAATCTCGAGCTGTAATTCATGGAATTGTTGGAAGAATGATCTTGAGGGATCATAGTCTCTCGAGGCGACATCAAAATTTTCTCCCCATCGAATCTCATGTTTATACACTTTATACGGTGAATCTGGCGGGAATTGGCTCAAAAATTTCTCTCCTGAATAATCACAAGTACGTCGAAAAACATTGATCTCATTGCGAAATGCATAATGAAAAAAACGTGTCTGCTCAGAAGTTAATCCGGTTAGTGGCACATTAAATAATTCATGCAAGGCGCGATAGTCCTTGCTATAATTGGGCTTTTGATTGAGGTCTAATTGTAGTCTCATGGTATATTTAAGAAATAAATTGTCGGATTATCGTCATTCCGGCGTGAAGGATTTGCAGCCGGAATCCATAATTGAAAAATATGGATTCCCGCCTTCGCGGGAATGACGATGTTATCAATATACTTCCCTATTATAACATTGTTCGCAATAAACAATTTCCTTCCTTTCAGGAGCAAAGGAAGTTTTTATATCGGTTCAACATTTCATACATTTCCTATCTCGAAGTTTCCTAGGATTTCTCAGTGCCATTCTTTCTTTATGCCTCTGATCTGGGTGCTTATGAGGTAATGGAAGGTTATGTTTGCGATAAAACTCGAGTTCTGATTTGATGATTCTAAATGGTTTTCAAGAGACTTCACAAATAATTGCCTGGGATAAAATCTCGTCAGAAATCTGCTGAATATCGTCAGGGAGCTGGTTTTCTTTCAGTGTTTTTTCTACTTTTGGAAAGGGGGATTCGTAGTCGGACCAATTAAATCATTGCTTCAATGCGTCTGCTTTCGTCAGAGGGAAATACTCCATAGCAACTGTTTCATTGTATCCGAAAGGTGAAACGTGAGATGGGAAAAACTCTCCCCATTCTCATTCCGCCTTCATTCTCTCTATAATCTGGGGAACGAGTTTCTCATATTCAGCCTGCGTATATTGTTTATTCAAGATACAATATTCTTTATGACGTAACCCGATACATCCAAAGAGATGAGATGAGTTTTTGCAAAAATCACAGTAGAGGGCATCAGATACATTCTCCCAGAGATTATTGGAGAAGAGGACGTTATGGATCCCATTGCCGATAGACTGTCATTCATATGCCAATTCCATGCCATTATCTCCTCAGAAAACGACGACATCATGAGTCATCTTTGTCTTTTCGCAGTCAGAAACATATTTACAATCTTCCAACCTCTTTCCATCGAAACAGAAAAAAGCATTTTTGCATTCTTGGAGATAATCGCCTATTACCTGCTCATTATGGACCCCATGCATAAATTTATGAGGAACGGTTTTACAGAAATTAGCAAATTTTTCTTTCTGCTGAGTGATGATTTGATAACCGCCGAGATTTAAATCGGCTATTTTCTGCTGATATTCTTCTTTGGTATATTGTTCATTCCAGAAACAAAACTTTTTATTATGCAGATTGGCACAAGCGTAGCAATGCTGGCAAGAGGCACAATTGTCGAGAAACCATGAATCTGAGCATTGATGACAATCCTGAGAGAATTTAACATTATAACAGGTATGACAATCGGTGCATTCATAACACAATTCACAGTGACTCACATAGGAGGTGTCCAGAGAGTTCTTACATCGGAACGTATGTTCCCCATGCCAGCAATCCTGGTTATTATCTGATTCGAACAAAAGATAGCAATCTTTATTCCGGCTAGAAAAATTTACAAATTCAGCATTCTGATTTGCCAATGCAAGGAGGGAAATTTTAGGAACTGCCAGAAAGAGTTCTTTCATCTGCTCGAATAGTGGTCTGGTAAGGTCCACATCACGCCCGTAACTTAAAGGATCCCGATTATCTTCCCGTCGATCTTTCTGGTTATATATGGTAAGAGGTTTATCTTCGGAATAAATAGAAATAACCTCTTTGCCTGTGAGATTGCATTTCCTTTTATAGATACTCCTCTCATTTCTAAAACTTAATCTCCTCTGCTGCCTACAATCAGGACATAATGTTGGTGCCGGTATTGCATATTTTTTTCAATTAAAGACGGGAGAAATTTTATCGTAAAATTCTAAGTCCTTATCTGTTACATCGAAGGATGCTCAACAATTTTTGCAATGCTTTGTTTCAATCGCTTTTTCAGTGGACATAGCATCGACTAAAAGATTAAAAGATTATGAACCCGCCTGCGGCCGGCAGGGATTGGAGGATGTGATCGAGAATTTTTTATTATTTTAGTTTTTTAATCTTCAAATTTGTATCTATATATACTTTTCAGCTCATCGTTATCAATATTTGTTGATTCGCGGTCGATTGACTTGAAATTTAAAATAAAATATTTAGGGTGGTGCCCAGTTATTACTAATATTTTATTCTTTACAGTATTCTTATGAAGAAGTGGATCTCCTGATTTTTTTTGCTTGCCTTGATCGGCTTGCCTTTTCTCACCTTCGCAAGTGAGGCGGATTTATTAGTCCCCGACTTGCATACTAGCTTTTTTACAAGTCTCGGTGCCAGTGGATGGTCATTACTGTTTTATGGAATCATCATCATTATCTTGGGTATGCTGTTCGGCTTGTGGCAATACATAAGCATCAAGAAGTTGCCTGTGCATAAGGCGATGAGCGATGTCTCCAAAATCATTTACACGACCTGCAAGACGTATCTCTTGCAGCAAGGGAAATTTTTGATCATCTTATTTCTTATCATCGGCTCAGCTATCTTCTATTACTTCTTCGGACTGAGTCATCTTACCTTACCCAAAACTTTGCTGATCCTCTGATGGTCGGTGATAGGAATTTTGGGTTCGTATGCTGTCGCACGATTTGGAGTCAGGATAAATACTTTAGCAAATTCTCGCACTGCATTTGCATCATTGAGATCTAAACCTCGAAAGGTCGTAGGTATCCCACTGCAGTCAGGGATGAGTATCGGAGTCCTGCTTATCTGTGTAGAACTTCTCATGATGCTGATCATATTATTATTTATGCCAAGAGAAAGCGCAGGTGCTTGTTTCATCGGCTTCGCCATAGGTGAATCATTGGGTGCCAGTGCGTTGAGGATTGCAGGAGGTATCTTCACCAAGATCGCAGATATCTGATCTGATCTCATGAAAATTGTCTTCAAGATTGGTGAAGATGATCCAAGGAATCCATGAGTGATCGCAGATTGTACTTGAGATAATGCAGGAGATAGCGTCGGCCCTACGGCAGATGGATTTGAAACGTATGGAGTGACAGGTGTCGCATTGATCTCATTTATCGTATTAGCTATGGGGATTAAATTTCAAGCAACATTAATTGCCTGGATATTTGTAATGAGAATTCTGATGGTCTTCACGTCTATATTTTCCTATCAGCTTAATCTTTGGTATTCTAAGTTTATCTATAGATTCAAAACTAAATTTAATTTCGAGGCGCCACTTACTAGACTTGTACGGCTCACTTCGCTCATCTCTATCATAGTTACGTTCGTCGTCAGTTATCTCTTGCTTGGAAAATTAGCTATGGCTGATGGAGTAGTCAATACGACAATCCGATGGAAATTAGCAAGCATCATCAGTTTATGAACCTTAGCAGCAGCCATTATCCCAGAGCTTACCAAGGCATTTACTTCTAGCAAATCTCGTCACGTCCATGAAGTAGTCGCATCATCACGTGAAGGTGGCGCGTCATTGACGATCTTATCGTGAATGGTGGCAGGTAATTTTTCTGCCTTCCGAAAAGGGATAGTCATCGTCGCACTGATGGGCTGAGCATTTTATATCAGCACTTTGTGACTTGGAGCTATCATGATCTATCCTTCCATCTTTGCATTTGGACTCGTGGCCTTTGGGCTTCTGGGCATGTGACCAGTGACGATCGCAGTAGATAGCTATGGCCCTGTGACGGACAACGCACAATCCATCTTCGAATTATCTCAGATCGAAAAAATCCCAAATATTGCTCAGAGTATCGAAAAAGAATTTGGCTTCGTCCCTGATTTCAAAAACGGAAAACATTTACTAGAAGAAAATGATAGCGCAGGCAATACCTTCAAAGCCACTGCAAAGCCAGTGCTGATCGGTACTGCCGTCATCGGGGCAACGACCATGATCTTCGCGATCATCTTGATCCTAAAAGCGGCAGGATTGCTTGAATTACAATTAACCGATGCTCCTGTCATCTTATGATTCATCACCGGATGAGCAGTAGTGTATCGGTTTGCTGGTGCGTCTATGCAAGCAGTGACGACCTGAGCATATCGTGCGGTAGAATTCATCAAGAAAAATCTCGACCTCAAGAAAAAAGAAGCAGATATAGAAGATAGTAAAAAAGTGGTGAAGATCTGTACGCAGTATGCACAGAAAGGAATGCGGAATATCTTCGCGGTTGTCTTTACCTTGACGTTGGCATTCGCATTCTTCGATCCAAACTTCTTCGTGTCGTATCTGATTTCGCTTGCAGTCTTCGGACTTTTCCAAGCTATCTATATGGCCAATGCAGGAGGCGCTTGGGACAATGCAAAGAAACTCGTAGAAGTCGACCTCAACGAAAAAGGCACTCCATTGCACGATGCTACCGTCGTCGGAGACACCGTGTGAGATCCCTACAAGGATACCTCATCGGTAGCGCTCAATCCTATCATCAAATTCTCCACCTTATTCGGATTGCTTGCGGTAGAGATCGCTATCCGTATTTCTCAGACAGCTAAGACGAATGGAACGTTTAATTACTGATGGATCATCGGCGGAGTATGTTTCTTGATCGGACTGTTCTTCGTATATCGTTCATTTTACGGCATGAGAATTAGGAAATAGGAATTTTCAATTTCTAATTTTCAATTTTCAATTGCGACATAAATAAAAAAGGCACTGGAGCGATTCCAGTGTTTTTTCTAAAATGAACAATGAACAGTGAATAATGCGAAGTCCAGCTCAGCTGGGAACCATGTCGGTGTTTTTTTGTCTTTGACGGGCTGCGGGCAAACCCACCCGTCCCCTCCATTCACAGGGAGGGCTGAAGGATTTTTTTTAAAACGTTTTTCTTCCTTCAAGTCCCCCTGTTAAGGGGGATTTAGGGGGTTTGCTTAGCCTCTCAACAGGTGGGTTTATCTTTATCAATAAATTTCCTTATTATAGCATTGTTCACAATATACTTTAAATTCCGCTTCTTGCTCATAAACTGACACCATCTCGATTCCACACTTATCACAATTTCTAAGATACAATTCTCTCTTCGCTCTGAGTTGTATTCTATTTAAATGCCTAATATCTTGATGTTTATGCGGAAGTGGAAGCTTCATTTTCCTGTAGAATTCCAACTCTCATTTTTGGATCCTAAAGGGTCTTTCGGAAGTTTCACAAATAATAACTTTATCTAATATACTCTCATCAACACCATTCTCGGGCAATTCTCAGGCCTGTATTCTCTGGAGATTCTCCGGGATATTCACTTCTTGATTCTTCGTTCTCCATTTAATTTTTATTTTCTCCGCTCATCAAAGATCCAACCACGCATCAGAGATAAATTTTCCCGGCTCAAGTACGTGTACAGTTCTTCATCAGGTATTTTGTATATTTCCTCCATTACTCGAAACGACTCACTCGTCACTCGTCACTGTCCCGATAGGGAAATATTCGATAGCAACGGTGTCATTATACGGATGCGGACTGAGATCGGCAGGGAAAAACGTTCACCGTATTCAGTCAGAAATTAAGTTCTCAAGCAACAAAGCTAGAGTAGCTTCGTATTCATCTTTGGAATATTGTTTGTTGAAAATGCAGTAGGATTTATTATTCAATCCGCTACAACCGAAACAATCACTGCAATTATTACACAACTGGCAATAATACACATTGCGAGAATGATGCGTAGCGAAATTGCAAACCGACTTTTTGAGCTCCAGAGTGCTGATCAGCTGATAGCTGGATTCCGGCTGATAGAGCGAGTAATTGAGATCGCAACAATTTTTGGCGTGCAGGACGTCGTACATATACAGACTGTTTTCTACTTCAGAAGAGACATTGAAAAGAAATTTTGAATGCTTCACTCCCTTGAGATCACTGCCAAAGGAATTTTCTGTCTGTATTTTAAATGTTGCAGGAAAAATAAACTGGCTCTTGATCTCGTTGAATTTCTGGATCCCTTGTAAGTATGCTTCGTATCCGGTATTCATAATTTTTTCTAGCTCTTGCTCAAATTCTTCAGGCGTCACCTTCTTATTTAATATGCAATAGTCCTGATTTCTCAGGTTTCGACATCGTAAACAGTTGTGGCAATTTTTGAGATCGAAAGAAAAATAACAGTTGTGGCAATTTTCTAGATACTGACTGTACACAATTTTATTGCAATTATAGGAACTGATGCTCTCGTAGCAGTATTCAGAATCATAGACAAAGGTGCAATCTACGCACCTTTTGGAATACTTCGTGAAGAGGCAATAATAACATCCTTCATTATTTTCTCCTGCAATATCCATATAGCAATCTTTGTCATAGCCACAGTAATTGCAATAATCGCTATTGGTATTGCCTACACCGTCGACATTGAGACGTGGCACCTGAAGCATCATTTCTCCGATGGTTGCAAAAGGTTTGTTCGTATTAGCATCTTTCGCATAGCTCATCGGATCCCAAATATCTTTGTATCGATCATTCACTTCATAGACCTTTCATGCAAATTCTGGAGAGTAAATGGAGATGATTCACTTACCATCATGATCACTCTTTCATTTATAAAAAACTCTATCATTTCTAAAAAGCATCCTATTGATTTGCCTCGCACTTGGGCTCAATGAAGGCAGAGAAATCTCATATTTCTTTCCATTGATGACAGGAGAAATTTGGCTGAGTAAGTCTTTCTCAGACTGAAAAATCGGAAACTCTTCGCCGGTTCGTTTGCAGATTCTCCGTTGGATTATCGGATCGTTGGTTTTGATTGAAATAAATTCGTAGACGGATTTTTGCATTGAAAGATAACATCAAAACTAAAGATAATCTTATGAGAGAAAACAACAAGCTTCGTTTAAAATCCTCCACCCACTTCGTGGATACCCCCTCCTTTAGAAAGGAGGACAGTCAATTAGGGAATGTTTTCCGCTCGATTGTAACGTTTCAACGCTTCCACGTTCCAACCTTTCCACTTTTATCAATACACTTCTTTATTATAACATTGCTCGCAATACACCTTATATCAGCTTTCTTCCTTATATACACTCAACATATCAATTCAACAATTATCACAATGTCTGAGATACAATTGTCTTTCTGGTCTCATATGCATTCTCTCTAGATGACGGATATCGGGATGTTT
>CAIXFE010000032.1 GCA_903918675.1 uncultured bacterium | reverse complement strand
TCATCGATAAAGAGGGGAGAGTAGGTAGACAGGATAAACTGGGTTCAGATATTGTCACTGATCTTCTCCATCATCTTAGAGAGACTTCTCTGCATCTGAGGATGGAAATGGATCTCTGGTTCATCGATGATCAACATGCCACCTCTGAGATCATATCCATAAATGGTGAAAATCATTACTAAGAGCGATTGCTCTCCATCACTAAGATCTTCGAAGCTTATTTCATGAGTTCACTCATCTACAAGAGACAAAGATAAGATACCTTTTTGATATGCAATGCGCAACGTTTTATTGAAATACTTCTGTATGATAGCAAGCAGACTCACAAAAAATTCAGACTCCTGAAGCTTTTTCTGGATACCATCCGCGTCCAGCGTATCCGTCGTGGGAGAGAGATGTGAAAATATTTTTTTTACGCAGAGATAATATCCCGTATACGCAGCATATTCCTGGTGATTTTTCTCAAAGAGAAAGCCATCTACGACCGTAGGATTGATCTGAGAAGAAATCCCTTCCAAACTTCTCTCCAGCCCAATGACAGCAAAAGTATTGCGCAGGGGAGCCCAGAGACTAGGAAGCGCAAGGGTAGTATGGAGATCGATACAGATCTGGATCAATTCAATATGGATAAGATACTCCAGGATAAACAGCGCCTGTGGAGATAATCCCTCACGAGAAATCTCGATAGTCTGATGTGAAATATCGAAGGTGATATGCAAGCTCATGACGTGTTCAGTAGACAGGAGATCTTTCATCTCCACCTGAGAAAAACTATATGCTATCGTACTATACGTATTGATCATCGCATTGATCTCATCCACATGAGTACAGAGGAACCCTAGATTATCATAGTCATGCACAGTCAATGCAAATGAAACCACAACCTCTGATGGTTGATCAAGATAAGAATAATGCTTATACATCTTCTGCAGAGAAACAGGATTTTCACTGATGACAGACTGCAATTCATGAGCATCTTTGCTGCCTAGTTTTGCCTTATCCACCACGTAATCTCTCATAAACCCGGCTTTAAGAATATATTCTATCACATTGAGAAACTTGCTTTTCCCAGCGCCATTAGGCCCGATCAAGACATTGACGTTACTTTTCCCAGCATTACGAAAAGTCACTTCCTGAGCCGATTTGATGTCAGAAAGATAAGGGAAACTAAAGAGATTTGAGATCTTAATTCCAGCTAATTGCATATACAGTCTGTAAAGTCTTAAATGAGATCTTAGATAGGAGCTCTTGGACCTTAGTCTGGACCTTAGTTAGTAGCTCTTACTTGTCCCCGACAGGGGAGACCTTAGATAAAAGAATATCGCTAAGTTCTAAGTTCTAAGCTCTAAGTTCTAAGCTCTAAGCTCTAAGTTCTAAGCTCTAAGCACTAAGCTCTAAGCACTAAGCTCTAAGCACTAAGCTCTAAGCACTAAGCTCTAAGTTCTAAGTTCTAAGTTCTCTCTAATTATACTCAAAAACCATTATTTCGCAAATTTCCCCTCAAAGAAAATTAACTTGCAAATAAAGGCATTTTTAGTAATAAAGGGTAGACAAGCTTTACTTTTTAGCCATCATTTTAATGGAAAATTCAATAAACACAAATCAGATGGATTATCGTAGTCCACATCACGTCCCATATTATAATTCAGCAGCACAAGGGCTCATAACATTAGATAATGATAAAAAAGCTAGAGGGACCATGATAAGCTATACAAAAAGAACGATAATGGAGATGGATAATGTTCTTAAAGGGATAAGCGCAAATGCAGACAATAAATTAAAAAATTAGCTTAACTTAGAATATGTATCCAAGCAGAGGAGTGGTCATTACAATCGTAATTGAAAATTAGAAATTAGAAATTAAAAATTAGTACTCCTCCCCTGTTTTCACCCCTTTCGAAACAGTTCGCCCCTTTCGGGGCTTTTTTTATAATACGAATGAAGAAAAAATATATAAATCTGACCTCATTCACGTCCAGATATTCGACCACATTCAATATACAAATATAGCTCTTATTTGCCATTTTCTCACGCTTCAACGTTTCAACGCTTCAACGTTTCAACGTTCATGTGGCACTTAGTTCAGCTCGCTCAGAATTTCAATCGGATTTGATCAATACCTAGATATAGCAGGCATGAAGCCTATTCTAGCCATTTCTAGCCCTAGAGAGGGGAATAGAGAGCAAAATCAGCTTTCTGGCGATCTCTTTAGAGCCCATCATGAGAAAAGATGAAGAAAAAAATAAGTGAAGCTATGAGTATATACGCCGAAAAATTAAAATCAAGCAGCTTTGACTGAAATATCCTCTACCTTGTACAAGATATATTGTGCAAGGTAGCATCGCTCTGTTTTCAAGGCTTTTTAGAATCTTGCACAATGAAAGATGTGTTATGTACTAGAAATTTGATATAATTGCAGATCTAATAATTTAGATGATTTTATAGAAATTCGGGGGAGTCGAAAGATTTTTGAAGAGAGAAGAAGACAAAAAGGACTCCGCTCCTCTACCCTAATATAGGGCGATCTATTCTGTATACTTCCTTATGATTTCAAGATATATTGTTCTAATTTGTTCATGGTCTGCATCATTATAATGATCACTTACCGCCTTTTTAATGGCCTTTTTAATGGCATTTTTAGTGATTCATCTACGAAAGATAGATTTTTTGATCGAGACAATTCTATTAACACTGTCGTGTTCAAAAATCTCGTGATCGATAATAGCCATTTCGACTTCGGTATCTTTATTAAAATCTGGATAGACAGAAATATCCCTCTGTTGCAGAGCGTTAATTATTTCTTCTGTAATCTTAGAAATAGTATCATAAGTGATAGATTTCTTATCGGAATGCTCATTAAAATAATCAAGGATGACATGTTCTACATGAAGTTTTTCTGGCACTCCCATAGATATTTTTTTCAAAAAATAAAAGAGATCTTATTTGTTTGTGCAGTGTTCTTTAAGCACTCAAAGATGCAATAGAACTTCATCATATATATATATCATAAAGCTCGCCAATCCTAGATGGGTTTTCTTTTCATGATTTATCATTCTTGTCCTTCGGAGAATTAGGAGTCATAGATACATATATTTGAAGCAATTCTTCCAACTCAGAAGCATCGACAGATTGTCTAATTCTCTTTTTCATGCCCTTCAATTTTAATTGAGCATTTTTAATCTCCAACCGTTGTTCTATTTCTCAACACGTAAGTTTTTCACAATCATCAAGTCAGTAATAATGATTAAGGATAAGCATCTCTTCGAGATTTAATATAGCACATAAAGTCTCGTTTATTCTCTTTTTAATATCTTTTTTGATACAGAGAAAGTCAGGGATCTCAGTATTATTTGAACATCTAGGAGGATATAATCATCATGGGAAATCTGACTCATCCGGCTCAGATAAAGAAAAATTCGTATTTCTAAAAATGCGATCCGGTAAGTAGGGAACGACATAACTCAATTGAGTTTTCTTTTTATCACATATTTCTAATATCTCATCATAAGAGAGATGTTGTTTATTCTTTTTAGACTTTTTTTTGATGGCATAAATTGCATCATATACATTTTTGGGAAGTTTAATAATCCTTGAATTTTCAGTCAGCGCAGCCAGAATACAAGCACGAATTGAATTGACTGCCCGTGAAGAAAATTTAGTTCATTTCGTTTCATCAAATGTACAAGCACCTTTCACGATTCACCTGTTCCCTTCACCAATGAGATCCATTATAGGGAGTCAATGATACATGTATTCTTTTGCTACCGAAACTACAATCTTGAGATTCGGTTTTATAAGTCTATCTAGAGCCTTTTTATCTCCTGATCTTATCAGTGGAGCAAGATCAACTTCCTCCTCAGGAGATACCTGGAATTCTAGCTGATCAAATAGAGAAATTTCGTCAAGATATCTGTCAAATGCATCACGTTCATCTTCTGGGACAAGAGCACATTCTAGAGATCAATTCTTCCCGAAATATAAATCACGTCAAAAAGACATCCTAATTTAGTGATTGGTTAAAAAAAAACCACTTTAAGTATTTTAGTGATAAAGTCAAGCCGAAATAATGTAGATTCTAATTTAAATCCGCACAGTGGGTTATGACCTCTGTAGGAGTAAGATAATCTAATCTTTTTCTTGGTCTATTATTAAGAAGCGATATATAATAATCAAGTTCTTGTTGGCTGACATTTGAAAGACTTGTTTTTTTAGGATAGAACTGCCTAATTAAGCCATTCGTATTCTCATTTAAACCTCTTTGTCAGGCGTTTCAAACGTCAGCAAAGTAGGTATCTAATCCACATAATCATTTCCGCATATAATGTTCTACAAACTCTTTTCCATTATCTAATGTTACTGTTTTCTTAATTTCTTGTGGAACCGTTTCAAATAGTTGACGAGTCGCTTCTGTTACTATACTCGCATATTTTTGTCCTATTACCCTTGCTAGTTCAAATCAACTCTTTCTCTCTGTAAACGTAACAAATCCTCATGTGTTTCTAGATCCTCGCACCGTATCTCATTCCCAATGTCACAATTCTAATTTTAATTTAGCTGCTATTGGTCTCTCGTGGATACTTACACGTTGGTAAATATAATCTGCTTTGATTGTCCCATATTTATATTTCTTTCATTTCCTTCTAAAATATTTCTTGATGAGCTCAGGATATACACGCTTAACGTGGCTGTATATTGTATCTTTTGATATAACTTCTCATGTCTCACGTCTCCATCTTCATGCTATCTGCTCAGGAGACCAGTAACTCCTTATCTTATCCAATATGAACGTATCCAATGGATCTCAACGTTGTATTTTGTAATGAAGTGTATTTATTAATCTCCTCCTAGTCTGCCTAAGGATCCAAGCTATTGAAGCAATATACTCGCCATTCACGGAATACTTCCTAATCTCATCCGAGATGCTACTATTACTCCTACCAAGCTTTCTCCCGATTTCTCTGTGAGATAACTCTTCACGTAAATAAATTTGTATTGCTACACAATCTGAATATAATAACTTAAAAGACATTTGATTGTATAATAGTGGATAAAGCACTCTATTATACTCCTATCAGATGTCTTTTACTAATTTTGCCACTGTGCGGATTTGGTTTCGATTCTACATAAATGCTACCTCTATAGTCATTTTTGGATTATTTACAATTAGAATCCTCCCGCTTGAATTCTTTATTTTATTTTTTATAATTGAGGCTGATATTTTATATACACAGCGAACCGCAATGACACCTACCAGCATCGAAGAGATGAAGACTAAAGTACTATCGATTATAGGCAAATTCCCTATATCCAAAAACTGACACCCCTATCTAACAATAAGAGATGGAAGTAAGCTATTTTTCAAAGTATTTATAGATAAATACTGAATTAATTGATGTAAATGTGTCTATAAGCCAGATGACATTAGGAGGAGAATCAGACTTGTAGAATTTTTTGATTATTTCATAAAAGATTATGATATGATCCCTTGAGGGGGAAATAAGATGATGATTGAAAGCAACTTTCATAGAATGGTAATAGCCAAAGTCGGTAAAGAGTGAAAACAGAGATTGGAACTTATAAGTTTCTATCCCATATAAAAAAAATGCCCCTGTGTAGTGTCTTACAACTACAGTGAGCGGAGCATTGTTAAGGTTCAGTAGAACAAATAAAGTATACTCTTTTTTTAAAAGATTTCAAGTGCTTTTCAAATCATTGGATGAATCCTCCACTTCTCTACCATCGGAAACATCTCTCAAACATAAGCCATAGCTATTGCCTAGGAGATACCTACGCTAATGATATTTATATACTAACCACATACCCATGGTAGATACATGATCCAAATTCAAATCAAGTGAAGTAATCCCTGCTGCATGAAGGTACAAATGCTTAGTTTGCTGACTGATCGTAGCGATACAGCAAAAATTTATAGATGCAAAACACACATTCTTTGCTTGCCCCATATGTCATGCTTGAGATGAAGGCGGACCTAAAGGACCACAAGACCGAGTTCGGGAATATCTAGGATAGAAAAAATCCTAGGGATAGACGTGAGAAAAGATAGCTCTTATCTGCCTAACGATCTCCTACCAAAATTTTTACCGCCTCTGGATTGAGCTCAATATTTAGCTTATTATCAGCAATTGCCTCTCTAAAAAGTCTAATATGCTTGGAGGATAATTTTTTGCCTTTGAT
>CAIXFE010000031.1 GCA_903918675.1 uncultured bacterium | reverse complement strand
TCTGTATTACCTGAGCGACTTCATGAATAGGCTATGCCTGCGCTCAAAGATTTTCTCAAGCAGGGAATGATCTGATCCTAGTCGCGAGAAATGAAAAAAAACTTCAAGAGATGAAAAATCAATTAGGATGAAATATCGTTACCATCGCAGCAGATGTAGGCAAGAGAGAAATGCTCCATGCAACACTAGCTCCCGTCAAAGATATGCCAGTAGATATCTTAGTAAATTGTGCTGGAGTTTCTAGAAATATGGATCTCCTCCGAAAAGCAAATCTTGATGATCGAGATGAAATGATAGACACGAATATCAAATGAACGTTGTACATGACCAGATTTTTTCTTCCTCAGATGATAGAGCGCAAGGCTGGGCATATCGTAAATATCTCTTCTATCAGTGCAGAGCATGCTTATCTCGGCTGAAATGTCTATTGCATGACTAAGGCCGCCATCAATATGCTCGCCAAATGTCTGAGAGATGAGCTGAAAGATACGTGAGTAAAATTAACCAATATCATGCCTGGACTTGTGGATACGCATTTCCAGCTCTACAGATTTGATGAAGATCAAATAAAGGCAGATGCTAAAGTAGGCTGAAGACCTCAGCTTTCTCCCGATGAGGTAGCGGAAGCGATATTTTCTGCATGTGAGAAATGACTCTCTTTCTCAAATATCGAGATGGTGAAGTGATAGTTTTTATCTCTCAAAATGGATATGAAGATTAAAATTGCGGAGTTAAAAGAAATATGTATTTCAATATTAAAAAATAAGTGACTGAATGAGCAAGATGCGATTAGTGTTTTCAATGAATATTTAGATGCTGAATTGAGGGGGAAAGGCTCTCATCATGGGTTTCATTCTTTCGCAGCCTTTTGCACTAAATTAGAAAAATCTGAATGACCTGCTGTCGTTATCAAAGAGGAGGATAATCTTTTTTATATAGATGGGCAGAAAAATCTCTGACAGGTCGTCTGTAATGAATATGTCCCAAAGCTTATAGAGAAAGCTAAGAAGAAAAATATTGCCATGATGGGAATATATAATATGCATTCGTATCTGATGCCTGGTACCTATGCAAGGATGGTTGCAGAAAATAATTTGATCGCCATGATATTCAACTACTGATCTTGGCCAAGGATTGTCCCTACAGGAGCTATTGATCCCAAGCTGGGAACAAACCCCTTAGCTATTTGAATTCCCGGAAAAGAATATCCTATCGTCCTTGATATGGCTACTTCCGAGATCTCAATGATGAAAATAAGAGTCGCTAAAAAACTTGGGAAACAAATCCCCGAATGAGTAGCTATAGATAAAGATGGAAACATGACTAGAGATCCTAGTGAAGCTCTGGATGGCGGAGTACTCCCGTTTGGTGGATATAAATGATACTGACTCGCGTTGGCTATAGAGATCCTGACGAAAACCATGTTCAGTGTAGATATCCATGATAAAACGAAAGTAAATAGGGGTTTTTTCTTTGTTTTGATCAATCCTGAAGCTTTTATTCCCATCGACAAATTTAAAGATGGAGTTGATGAACTTATCAAAGATATCAAACAAAGCAGAAAAGCTGATGGAGTAGAAGAAATATTTATCCCATGAGAGCAAAGTGAAAAGATCAAGAAAAATAATTTGCAAAAAGATTATTTGGATCTAGAGGAACAAACAATCAATGATATCTCTTTATCTTCTAAAACAGTTACATGAAAATAAAAAGGGGGCAACAGATACAATTTTCCACTGTACTTTTTGATACCTTGTTTGGTCTTATACTTTTCTTCAGCCTGGATTCTTTCATGGAGATCAAAGATCCTGTACACTTTATTTTCTATCTTTTTAGTATCATTATTCTGGTCCATCGGTGGATTTCTTATAAAGCGTGTGATGATGCATTTGATGAAGAAGTTACAGATTCTGGACTAGATCTGATCATCGGTATCGTGCAGTTGGTCTTGATCGAGTATGTGGTGTTGTGTGCACGTTGAGCTGATTACGTTACCACAGGATGGTTTCTGATAGCGCTTATTGTACTGGATCTCATATGGACGCTTGTCTGGCGTTATGTAGGGAAATGGCATACCAGGGATAAAAATAAGATCAAAGCAATGGAAAATGAATTGAATAATAATCTCAAGATAGATATTGTCGCGTTCGTCGTTTTCCTCTGACTGCTTCTTTTATCTCCACTTCTCTCACCTCTGGTTTTCGTCATTGGATTTATCTGACTCTATATCATCTATATTATTCTTTCATTTCGATATAAAATTATTGATCTAGATATTTTTTAGTCTTTCATCTATGAGCGATGAAAACACTCTTATTCGATTACGATGGA
The DNA here is from genome assembly GCA_903918675.1 of uncultured bacterium. Lineage (GTDB taxonomy): Bacteria > Patescibacteriota > Gracilibacteria > Absconditabacterales > Absconditicoccaceae > CAJBLF01. The sequence goes on along the minus strand of CAIXFE010000031.1, from coordinate 8,926 downwards.
ACAATTGGCGATACCTATGGCCTTATGATCAGCTGTGTCAATCAGCTGAGTACTAAATATCATTATTCCACTGTTACCAATTCAGTCGAATGGAAGAATAAGACGCTCAAACAAGCCCTAACCGAGGATCTCCATATCAAACGATATACTCTCCCCTTCTATACGAGAGCTATCAAAAAATTATTTAAACTGCATATCCAGGATGTAGAATGTTTCCCTGGTATCAAAGAAATGCTTCATACGCTCGCTCAGCATTTTTCTCTTTCTATCCTTTCGTCTAATGCTAGGGAGGTGATAGTATGATTTTTAGCGAAAAATGGTATCCCTGTTTTCCAGCATATCCACTCTGATAGTTCACTCTTTGGGAAAGACAAGACGATCATGAGATTTATCAGAAAATATTGATTAGAGAAACAAGATGTCATCTATGTGTGAGATGAGGTGCGTGATATCTTGGCATGCAAAAAAATCTGAATCCCTATCATCGCAGTGACTCGATGATGGAATAGTAAGAAAATTTTGGAGCAATATAGTCCTGATTATTTAGTCGATGATCCTGGGGAAATTTTGAAGGTAGTGCAGGGTTTATAGTGCAGAGTGTAGAGTTCAGAGTGTCGGAATTTTCTTGGATGATCTATTGATTTTTCTATCGTTCTATAACCTATCGTTCTAATATTTATCTATATATTCTCCTAGTCGATGCACTCTTGGCCACGCCATATCATTTCCCTTTGCCACGAAATTGGGTTCTGGTCTCATGTGCAGGGTGAGCCGAAGATGTTGATCTAGCTCCCCTTGTATCATCTCTCCTTGGACCTCTAGAATCATCTCTTCTTGGGCCTTTAAAATCATCTCTTCTTGGTCATCCTTCCACGTTCCTCTGGTGGGTTGAATCATCTCTTCTCGATGCAAAGTGACTCTTGGGTCATGCTACTCTTGTTTTTTCTCCTTGCCTCAAAGGATTAGGTCTTCATTTGCCAAACTTATCCGTAGACTTATCCAGACGGAGATTCACAAACGCTCACTTGCTATCCACAACGGGAAGCTGGTCAGACTTTTTTATCCTGGTACGATGCGTTTTCTCTATATCATTAAACAATACCTGTTCTTCTGGTGACACCAACATGATGGCTTTGCCAAAGGCTCCTGCTCTGCCCGTTCTGCCGATCCTATGGATATAACTCTGAGATTCTTTGGGAACATCAAAATTGATGACCAAGCCGACATTATCCAGATTGAGCCCTCTGGCTGCGACATCTGTAGTGACAAGGATTTTGAGATCTGCATCTTTAAAACTTTTGATCGTCGCATTTCTCTTGCCCTGACTCATATTGCCGTTGAGCATCCCGACGGTGTACCCTGCCTTCTCGATCGCATAGCTGATCGTCTTGGTATTTCTTTTGGTCTGCGTGAAGATCAATATTTTGTCATTTCTATGCTTCTGGATCAACGAAAGGAGATTGACCATCTTGTCCTGATGAGCGACGGGGATGAAACTATGATTGATCTTCTCGACGGTAACTGCCTCACCTATCTTGATAAATTCATATTCGGAGATATGGCTTTTGATGACCTCTTTGATTTCTGGACTGATCGTTGCACTAAAGGTTGATGTCTGTTGTAATTGTCTCATCATCCCTCGGATTTTCTGGATGTCGCGGATAAATCCCATATCCAGCATCCTATCGACCTCATCTAAAATTAAGAATTTTACTTTACTGATATCTACGACTCTCTGATTGATGAAATCCAAAAGTCTCCCGGGAGTAGCCACGATGATGCTTGGGCCTCTGAGCAGATTTTTTTTCTGGATCACAGGACTTGCTCATCCGTAGAGACAGACCGCATTGACCCTATAATATTTCGTCAGGCTGAAAATTTCTTCTGCGGTCTGATTGACCAATTCTCTGGTCGGAGCGAGAATGAGCGCCTGCAATCCTGGACTATTGGTATCGATCCTCTGCAATAAGGGGACCAGAAAGGCTGCAGTTTTACCTGTCCCTGTCTGAGATTGTCCGACAATATTTTTGCCTGCGAGTGTAGATCTAATGACATGAGCCTGAATATCCGTCGCATTGTCGTATTTCATCTCGGCGAGTGCCTTGAGGAGTCAGGGTTTGAGATTGAATTCTTGGAATAGCATTAAATTTTGTAAATGATTAAATGATAGAGGTCGTCCGCTTTGCGGATTTATCGGTTGTTTTTTTGCCTGTCGCCCTGGACTTCCGTCCAGGGTTAGAGAGAGGTCATCCGCTTTGCGGATTTTTCATTAGGTCAATCGAAAGTGCTGGAAGCACGACCTCTTTATGCCGAGGACGGAAGTCCTCGGTTAAAAAAAGAAAAATTAAATCCCTTTCCCCGCCTTCTTTCTCTCTGAATCGGTAAGATATATTTTTCTGAGTCTAATGTTTTTGGGAGTAATCTCTACATATTCATCAGTGCTGATATAGGCAAGAGAATCTTCTAGAGTCAGGGGGATGATGGGTTCAAGTCTCATGGCTTCATCGTTTCCACTTTCTCTGACATTGGTTTGCTGTTTATTCTTCGTTAAATTTACGACCATATCACCTGGCTTTGCGCTTTCACCGACGATCATTCATTCGTACATCGCTGCTTGAGGAAGGATGAAAATTTTCCCTCTTTCTTGCAATTTCCAGATGCTGTATTTCATACATTTCCCATTTTCGATACTGATCATTGATCCCGTTGTCCTCTTGGGAATATCTCATTTGTACGGTGCGTAATGAGCAAACGAACTATACATAATTCACTCTCCCTTAGTCATCAAGACAAACTGCGATCTAAATCAGAGCAAACCTCTGGTCGGTACCTCAAATTCCATGGTAGTTACTCCATTGACGGTATTCATATTCGTGAGTTGTCATTTTTTATTAGCGACCATATCGATGATGGTGCCTGCCAATTTCTCATCGACATAAATGATGACATGTTCTATCGGCTCAGTTTTCTTGCCATGATCCATTTTGAAAATAACCTGCGGAGCAGAGACCTGCAATTCAAATCATTCTCTCCTCATCGTCTCAATGAGTACAGATAAGTGGAGCTCTCCCCTGCCAGAAACTGCGAATCTATTTCCTCACTTCTCGAAATCGATCTCCAATCCCACATTGGTCTGTAATTCTTTATGTAATCTCTCTTGGATATTTTTGGAAGTAACCAACTTTCCTTCTCTGCCTGCGAAGGGAGAATCATTCACGAGGAAATCCATCGTCAATGTCGGCGCATCTACATGGATGGGAGGAAACGCTTCGCATCATTCTACTCCGACAGTTTCGCCGACGTAGATATTTGGGATACCAGCAATCGTCACAATATCTCCACAACGAGCCTGTTTTGTCTCTACTCTCGAGACTCCTAATGTCGTGAATATTTTGGTAATTTTTCCTTTTCTCTTATTTCACTCATTATCGAAAATGACAACTTCTTGTCCCTGAGCGATCGTGCCTTCATAAACTCTTCCGATTCCGAGCCTACCGATGAAGTCATCATAGCCCAGATTCGCGATCTGCATACGGAAAAGTCTGTCAGAATAATCTGGTGCTGGGGGAACGGCTTTCTCTATCAGATCAAACATCGGAAAAATATTTCCATGTTCCTTGGCTTCAGCGAAATCTTTGAGATCATCGAACGCATAGCCACCTTTGGCGCTGCAGTAAATGATGGGAAAATCTGCCTGCTTATCAGTAGCTCCCAAAGCGAAGAATAGGTCAAAAAGCTGGTTGATGACTCGTACAGGTCTGGCTGTCTCTTTATCGATCTTATTGATGACGACGATCGGATTGAGTCCGAGTTCTAATGATTTCTTGAGGACGAATTTGGTCTGAGGCATCGGTCATTCATAGGCGTCAACTAATAATAAGACGCTATCGACCATCTTCAGCACTCTCTCTACCTCGCTTCAGAAGTCAGCATGTCCAGGAGTATCGATGATATTGATGACGTCGCCATTGTAGGTGACAGAAGTGTTTTTGGAATAGATCGTGATCCCTCTTTCTCTCTCCTGATCGTTACTATCCATGATGAGATTCTGATCTTCGGCAAGTTTCATCGTACCGGATTGCGTAAGCAATTGGTCTACGAGGGTCGTCTTCCCATGATCGACATGGGCGATGATTGCGATATTTCTGATCTGCATTGGCTAGAGGTAAAAATTAAAATGAAAAAAGCCTTTTGGCAAAGCTTTATACTGTAAGGCAAAAAGCACGTCTTGATTGGTCTTTTTATAGTGTTTTCCTAGAGAATTGCAATCCTTTGTTTTGCCCAGCGCCACCCATTTCTTTATCTTAGCTATTTTCTTATTTCACATTGACTTCTTTCATAAGATAAATAAACTCCAGGCTGATTCGGGATTGTTTCTTTTACTCAATCATGGCAATTATGAAGAATTTTGAAAAGGTAATCAGAGGATTAAATGATGTGTCCCCAAATTTTCACATAGGAGGATCTTTATCTTTGTTCGTATTCAATTATATTTCTAGAATACCTAAAGACTTGGATATACAAACAAATGATGAAATATTCTTAGCTTTTGCGAAGGAACAGCAAGAAAAATCTTCCGTCCCAGAAGACAATCGTGGAAGATTTAAAGGTTTTGTAAATGAAGCTTCCCCTACTCCGACTTATGGGGATCTTGATCCTGCTTATATTACTGATTCCAAGGGGAATATACGTTTTAAAATAGGGCTAACTAAAGATGAATTTCTTGATCTTCAAAGGAGGCAAAGAAATCCGTTTTCTACGTATGCTTCATTCTTATTCCATGATACTAAAGTAGAGGTATATAAAAATAATGTTAAAAAACGGTATAATGTACATGGATATAAATTTGTCGATCCCAATGAGGTTCTTTATCGGAAAGCAAAATACTATTGAAGAGATAAGGACAAGAAAGATTTCGTAGAGTCTTTGAATAAGTTATATCCGGAACAGGAACGAACTCCTTGGAAATGATTTGATTCAGAAGACGCTCTCATTAATTATGGAATATATCTTAAGAGAATTCATCCTAAAAAAGCTAGGAAATATATGATGGATACCCTGCCCAAACAACTTATTCAAGATGTATTAAACGGAGTTGTTGCTCCTGGCCCATTAAGAAAAAAATAATAGAGAATGCTATGAAGAACGTATGTAGTTATATTCACAGACAGAAGCAACATCATAAAACAAGCACCCTTCAAGATGAGTACTTCGGATTATTGAGAGAATTCAATGTCCCATTCGATGAAAAATATGTCTTTGATTAATTGTAGTTTTATAGGTCATCCGCTTTGCGGATTCAGCGGTTGTTTTTTTGCCTGCCGCCCTGGACTTCCGTCCAGGGTTAGCGAGAGGTCGTCCCGTAGGGACTTTAAAGAAGCAATTTTTTTCAATGAAAAGTGCCGGAGGCACGACCTATTTTAACTGTGGACGGGAGTCCACAGGTGTAAACAAAACACACTCCGCGAAAGTGCTGAACCTGCCTACCGGCAGGCAGGAGCACGACCTCTTTATGCCGGGGACGGAAGTCCTCGGCTAAAAAAAATAAAAAACCTATTTCACCAATTTCGCCACGACCATAATCCTATTCTTATCCGTCCCCAAGGGATAACATCCTATCAGAGTGACATAAGAATCCCCTGCATTTTCATAGGACATATATTGAGCGTTCACCTGCTTTGGAGCAACAACAAACTTATCTACGACAATATATTCATAGAGATTTCCTTTTCGGATAATCTTTATAGTATCTCCATTAGCTAATTTGGGGATGCCTTTGAATACTGTCCCATACACATTATGCTTCCAGAATTCTGTACTTGTATGTCAGAAAATCAAGGTATTCCCTTTGGTCCCTGGATCAGGAGTTGTCGGATACTTAACGACTCCGCTCATGAGCTCTGCATCAAAATTCCCCTGAGAAAAATCAGTGGCTGATTGATTTTGGGCTACGATGATAGGTACTTCTAGTCCGAGTGATGGGATGATGATCTCGTTGACTGGTGGTAAGGTATTGAATGCGAAGGGATAGGTCTTGAGTTTCGCTCTAAGAAATACATCTGGGGACTGGCTCACATCATGGATATTCTGTCGCCCCGTCTGATATTTCGCCAATAATGCTTTGACCTCATCTGAGCTGGCATCGGACTGATTGATAATAGAAGCAATGTTGCTATTTTCATACGTATCAGTCGTGCTAACGTCATGTATCTTGGGTATAGAGCTATCAAAGAGATTGCTGAAACTAGAGGCAAATAGATTTGCATTGGTAAATACGATCATCACGACCACAACTACTACAAAGAAAACAAGAAAGATTCTGATCTCTTTCACAAAGGTTCGGATTGTCTTCTTGGTTTTTTTATTGGCATATTGCAGATCGTCTAAGTGCATGGAAGGGAAATGGAAGTAAAACCGTATATTGGTATATTAGTGTATTGGTATATTGGGTTTGGCTCATTTCTCCTCCCAATAACCAATTACCAATGACCAATAGACCAATTCTATCCAATTCTCCCTCAAAGACAAAGAAATCCGCTGATGACAAACAAAAACGTTTGACAAAGAGCAGATTTTATTTTCATCTGTTTGTATATTACCATCAAATTTTCATAAGAAAATTTTACTGACTGCGTACTGTTATTATTGTTTCATCAGGATCTGGCGATATACCTTCAATATTATCATATGTTATTTGTGCTGGTACCCACCCTGGGATTCCTGGCATTTGGAATAACCTACTACTCAATTGCGATCCCCGAAAAGATTTCCTATGCAATGAGAATAGTCTCTTAAAAATGTTTTTTGCAGATTCATAATCTTTTTTTATGATTTCTCTTTCTGCTTCAGAAAAACTATAATTAGTCCCAGATAATTCTTTCAACTGTTCTTCTATTATAGGGAATAATTCCACTATTTTCACTCATACTAGATCCACACTATCCTTACCCACTTGATTTTTCTTCTTGCATACTTGTAATTTTTTCTCCCATATCCCTTTCTCAGATTGCAAGTGAGACAATTCCTTTTTATATTCTCATTTATTCTTCTTTATACTCTCTAGAGAGTCTTCTTCCAATGTATGAATTGCGACTATAATATCAATGACTTTGTTATCAGCGATATGATAATCTTTTAAGAGCTGCTCCACGCCAGCCATCTTTTCATTATACATATTTTCTAGTTCCAATATTCTTTGATGCAAATATACTGCCACATGTAGGAATCTCCAATCATGATAGACAAACACAGGATTGGCTCATGTCTTGATATGATTTGTATCAATATATTCTACAATCTTATATCCCTGAATTGTTAGTGCCTGAGGATCAAAGCACGAAAGAAAGTTATATTTATCTAATCTACCAGATAGACTATCTATCTTATATGATGGTTCTATAAATGGGAAGGATTCTTCTTCGCGGATGGTATACTTCTCATTTTTGAAATATACTCTCTCTGTATAAACCATGTTGTTATGCGTTTTTTGTGCTTGCAGCTCTTGTGTATAAATAGTTCACAAAAACGTCAAAAACAGGCATGCCCCTGTTTTTTGCGCCATCCCTTTCATACCTCACATTTTCTCACCTAGAAAATTAGGAAAATTAGATAACTTCATAATAATTTTACTGAACCCCCTCCTAAAAATCTTATCATAGCCACAGGCTATAGTCTACTATACATATCTCCTTCCGTATGTCAACCCCCATTCACACAGGTGAACAACTGACTATAAACAGCTTGAAAAAAAAAGCCATTCCGATACACTCCCGATATGAACCTTCATGCAATTTCTTACTACAATATTGGTCCCTTCAAAGAGCAATTGCTTACCTGTTTTTTTGTAAATGGGAAATTTCTGATCAAGGCGCCGATAGGAGCGGGGAAGAGTTTCCTGTTTTTCGATGGGCCGATGTTCGGATTGTATAAACACTCAAATAGGAACATGCTGAATGCTCAATCCAAAGAGTGATTTATCAAGATTCTCTTCGAGGCGAATGACGAACTGTATTTGCTCATTAGGAATCTGAAAGCGGGAAAAAGTAAGGATAGTTGTTCGTCGGTATGGTATAAAATAAGTTGAGGGTTGTCCTTACAGGATAAAAAGGTTGAAGGTTGAGAGTTTATCGAGAAACGAAGAGAAGAACAACATCTTTGAATTTTAGCTAAAGACGTGGATATCGAAGATGTCCTAAAAAAACTCCGTTTAGAATTTGAAGAGATATCATTTAAGAATGAGACGGATCTGCAGCAGATGTTGCAGAGTACGCTGACGCCCAAAGAAGTCTTTCTCAATACCGTTTTCCTCATGCAGGACTCGGACAATATTTTCCAATTGGCGCCAGCTGAGAGGCTCAATGTCTTGAAAAATGTTTTCAATCTCCTTTCGATCGATGAAGGCAAAGAGATTATCGCAGAGAAGAAAAGGGATATCTATTATAAGTTGAAAGCGACTGCCGATACTTCCAAATATGATGCAAGGCTGAAACAATTGATCGGGACCTATGTCGATACCTTTACTCAATTGTCCCAGGAGCAAGAGTATCTAGATTTTAAGGATATTGTAGATAAGAAAGTATATCATGATTTTCTCAGTGATATGGAGCTTTTTAGAGAAAAAATAAATATAACTGACTTTAGTTTGGAGCATTTCCCTGCTGATCTCGTAGTGAATCTCGAAACATGGTTGGCTACTCATCAGAAGAGCTTGAAAGATCTGGAGCATAAAAAAGAAACGCTTGCCAAAGAGAAAGAAAAAATTCTCACACAAGTCGAAACGACGAAAAAAAATATTACGTCCAATCAAAAACAGATCAGTGAGATAGACCAGAAAATTTCTTCTCTCGATCCACACAAGATTGATGACTTGAAAAGCCAGAAATCAGAGCTTCAAAAATGACAAGAAGCTTTGGATGCGGCATTGCCT
>CAIXFE010000030.1 GCA_903918675.1 uncultured bacterium | reverse complement strand
TTCGTGGATCAATTCTTTGAGATCTCAACGATCCATAGCTTCTGCGTCAATTGCTCAGTCCGTTTTAATTTCATTCTCATCTATTATATTTTTTATATCCAATAATCATGGCGTAATATGCATATACTCACGGATCACATCCTTATCAACGATGATTGGATTATCAAGTAATCCCATAGCAGTCTGTAGCGCCGACTTCAACTTTTCAATAAGTGTTCATCTCGGACTTGCAGACGCAATATTCTCTTCAAGCGGAGTATCCGACGACATTTCCGTATGGAGATAGTCACGATAATTTTGACTGCCTGTTTGCTCGCACAGAGTCAGGAAACTATCTATTGATGTTTTTAGCTTTTCGATTCAGACAAAAATATCATCTTTTACAAATTTGAAGAAATCTCATTTGGGGTCATCATCTTTATGCATTTTATCATCAAGAAATGCTTTCATTCTAGGATCTGCGAATAAGCCATCGAGAGTTTTTAATGATTTTAAAATGGTTGTAAATGTCGTTTCGAGGTTCTTACTTATTTCCCTATCTGTCGTTATTTTTGCTGTTCTTTGTAACTCTTTTGGGGTGTTGGCAAAAGAAGCCGCCGCATTTAATTTCTCCAATTTTTGTTCTCTCTTGTGGATGAATGTAATAAAATCTTGCACGGCTGCGCTCTTCTCAAAATCAGCATTCTTGTGTACTCGATCATAGGTTTCTCATATAAATTTACGACCGGATTGCTTATCATCTAGCTTCTCTCGATTAAATCCTTTTTTACATTCCTTCAACCTATCGATATCTATCTCATTTTTCATCTCCAAAATTGGAGAAGTGATGCTCATATACTGATAATCCAATTTGTTACCAAAAAAATTAATCATTCCTTTCTGAATGCGATCACTCAGATTGAATATTCTTTTCTGTGGGAGATTTTTTTTGATACTGTCTGTTTCCATTGGATGTAATGATAAATTAAATTTAATTACTCTCTCTCCTTGCCGCGTGCCTAATTTCTTTATTGTCTTTCTTTTCGAAGAATTCAATCGCCTGCGCTAATTCTTCGTGATCTTTAGCATAATCATGGATATCTTTTCATTCTTTATATGCCTCACAAGCTTGGACTAATGCAGTCGCTCATTTTTTCGTGCCACCTGGGTGCGCATGACATCATGCTCCCATCGTCGTTATGAAATCTACATTACCCATCACATCGATGAATGGTTTCAATAATGTAGGATTGAGTCCTCATGAAATGATAGGGCAACATTTTTTCATATTTCTCCACATATCATCTTCTGCGGTGACGTGCTGGTGATGATCTTCTTGGACTTTCTGTATTCGATCAAGATCATTTTCTGGGATCTCACCTCGTGACTGCTCAAAGAAATGTCCTGGAGCATCCAATCAGAAAATATTATGTGCAGCTGTCACGTCTTCATCAGGAGTGCCTGCCATTTTTCCTACTCATGCAGTCCCTGTGTGAATCCCTGATGTTCAAGCCAATCTGGCAAATTTGGACAAAACGAGAACGGTATATCAGATAGGATTTTCTGGTCTGGTAAATGCTCCATGCCCTGCTCTATGGAAATGGATGAACACATCAGGATATTTTCTTCTGAGCGTTTGAACTGCCATCCATCATGCTGTTGTCCCATCAATAAGGAAGGCGTATGAACCTTTTTCCATTCATGAATGGATGACCATCTCGCATCTAGAAATCATTGTATCATAATCTGATGCAGAGACATTGAAGGAATGCACCTTCTTGTGCCCGGTTTCCTTGACGGCTTTAGCCATCGCTTCTGTGACAAATTCCACCATCTTATCATACTGACAAAAATCTTGGTTGGCCTGAGGTTCATCATTTTTGACGAAATCACCACCGCCTACCCGGAAATCATAGGCAACCTCTGCATATTCGGCAGAGGTCAATCCCATCTTGGGTTTCACGATGGTTCACAAAATCGGTCTGTCGTAGACGTCTAAATATGTTCTCATATCATCTAAAGTATAACTTGGCCCATCGTATTGCTCCAACATTGCTGGTGGGAATCGTACGTCGAGAAGCTTCAATGCATTGATTTCTTTCATTCAGAAAATATTACCTGCGATATAGGTCAAAATATTCTGGACGTTTCCTCCACGGTCGAAGAGTCTTCGTGGGTAGGCAATCCAAACGAGATTTTTCTCCAGATCTACTTTATATACCAGAGAATTCATCGTACGAGAAAAAGGAGTTTCTGTCTGCACCGCGAAGTTGGTTCCGGTACTAGATTCTGCTGACACTTCACATGCAGCTTGCAAGATATTTAACTTTCCTCATGGGATCATATGAAAGACCGCGAGCATATATTCGCCATCTTGAGGATCTTTGAGATCGAGATTGACGTAGGCTGCTTGGTGAGGATTGAGCGTTGTAACAAGTTCTTGAATGTCCATTTTTGTTTCTATTACAGGAGTAAAAAACATACTTAATTATACTTAGATTTCTCTTTTTTGCAAACCGTTCTCAAAAGATAACCCACTCTCTAAATTTTTTAATTTCATTTTGTCGTCCTTCGTAATATCAGCATAATATATCATCTGAGTTCGTCAGCACTTGGTTTGTTAATATCGTTGATGATCCCTGCGGTATGGAGTGCTTGTAAATGTCTTGCATACCACAGTAGGAAGTTTTTCGTATTATATTTCTCACCATAGAGCATCCTAGATACTACAGTACTAAATTGAGCTCTCGTCACGTTCTGCTTAGGATCAAACGACTTCTTGATACTTAGCCCATCGGCCTCTCGTCCCATCAAACCAAGTTGACATGAGGTCTTGATATAAAATTGCATCTCAGCTGATTCGTGAATGATGTCAGGGAATGAACAAGATAATTTTGTGTCGACCTTTTTCTTCATTACCTTGACTGCATATTGTGTGATCATCTTTGCCAGTTGTTCTCTGGTTACTTTCCCGTTGATATTTGCTTGCTGTATGGTTGGAATGGTTGTGATGCCATTTGCATAGGATCGCTGGTATGCGATATTAAATTCATCGGAATAGTGAGATCCTTGAATATTTCATGATGTAGGCGCGCTGGTATGAGTACCTGTGCTCGGACATGGTCAGCAAATATGGTCGTAATAACTGGATGAACAATCTCTCTGAGCTGGACAAATATCTTTACTCAGTATGATGCCTCATCATCAGGTTGGTACTGATGGAGGTATAATAGTTCCGCTATTCGTGGTCGTGGTGTTCACAATAAAATTTCGTCCTGTACTTCGTGATCAGGTATTCCCTACGGCATCATAAGCGGAAATTCTTCGATAATAATTTCCATCAGGAAATTCTATTACAGAGATACCTGTAGCTGAAGTATTTCATGAGATGATCATATCTGTGAATCATGAGTCTCTACTCACCTGGAAAAGATAGCCGCTCATTCCCGCTCCTGTATCGATTCCTCAGCTTCGAACTAAATCAATCGATCATGTCGTAAATATCGTTGCACTGCTTGGAGAAAGTAATTCTGGTATTGTGGGTGCTGTAGTATCGATGAAAAAGCTTCATCCCGAGCTTCGTGCTCAAGTATTCCCGACGTCATCGAAAGCAGAGACTCTCCGATAGAAAGTTCCATCAGTGAATGATGGCAGAGAAATTCATGTCAGTGATGTCGTTCATGAAGATATAAAATTTGTGAATCATGAATCGCTGCTCACTTGATAGAGATATCAGCTCAATCCTGCCCCTGTATCGATGGATCAACTTCGTAAAAAAGATATTGTTCATGTGCCGAATATTGTTCCACTCGTCGGTGAAAGTAATTCTGGAATGGTTGGTGCGGTCGTATCGACCAAAAGATTCCATGTATCACTTCGTGATCAAGTATTGCCTACTGCGTCATATGCGGAGATCCTTCGATAATATATTCCATCAGGAAATTCTATCACAGAGATCCCGGTCGCTGAAGTATTTCATGAGATGATCATATCTGTAAATCATGAGTCTCTACTTACCTGGACCATATAATCACTCAATCATGCCCCTGTATCGATTGCTCCACTTCGAAGGAAATCAATTGCTCATGTAGTAAGTATTGTTCCACTTGCTGGAGAAAGTAAATCTGGAATGGTGGGTGCGGTCGTATCGACGAGAAAGTTTTGGCCTGAACTTCGTGATCAGGTGTTGCCCATCGTATCATATGCAAGCGCTCTTCGATAATAGTCTCCATCCATGAATCAGTCCAGAGAAATGCCTGTCATTGCTGTCATTCATGTATATAAGATATTGGTGAATCATAAATCGCTACTCACTTGATAGAGATATCAGCTTACTACTGCCCCTGTATCAATAGATCAACTTCGTAAAAATGAAATCGCTCATGTGGTAACTATTGTTCCACTTACTGGAGAAAGCAAATCTGGTGATGTTGGTACCGCAGATGAAATCACGACATTTCGGAGAGTACTTCGTGCTGAAACATTTCCCAAAACATCATAGGCAGAGACTCTTCGATAAAGCACTCCATTTGAGATTCCTGTCAGAGAAATTCCTGTCATTACTGTCGTTCATGAAGACACCAGATTAGTAAATCATGCGTCTCTACTCACTTGATAGGAGTAGCCACTCAATCATGCGCCCGTATCGATCGATCCACTTCGTGAGAATGAAATCGTTCCTGTCGTAACTATTGTTCCACTTGCTGGCGAAAGTAAGGTAGGAAGCGTGGGCGCCAGCATATCGACATGCGTATCTTTCTCAAAGTGTGTCGCAAAATAATTTATAGGATCATACATTTGGATAACCACTCTATCTGTGGTTAATCAGCCGGAAAGTGTAATCCGGATTGTTTCATTATTTTCCCTTGCGGTAATGAAGGGCTTCACATCTCCATAAATATTGTACATACTAGCGGGGTCGCTTACCGTACTGGAGATAGGGATATTAGCATTTGGACTATAAGTATTCACTCCTGAAAGATTTCCCGTGATGATCAACGTCGTACCTCAGATATAATTCGTTCATGTAAATGTTCATGATGCTATCAGTGTCGTGCCACTATAAAGTACGGGCTGCCCCTGTGCTAAGATTCAGCTTCCATAACTATATTGCATGCCTGATGCGTAGACAAATGTCGCAATTTTTCCTCTCAGACTCGTAAAGCTTCATGATCGGCCCAAAAGATATTTACCTGAAAGATTCAGTGGGTTGGTCAGATAATCTCGCGAGACTGCCGGAGTCAGATCTACTGTTCCATTACTCCAACCTACTAGGCCATTGTTTCCTGTCAGTAAGTTAGTGAGTGTTCATCCGAAATTGCTTGGAGTATTGCCAAAAAGTTTGATAGCACCATAATATTTACTATTAGTCGATGCTGCATCCACGTACAGTCCATAGCTTGCATTATTATAACTTTGGATATTGTTAACTACTCCTGATGGGGAGTTTACGACTGATATTCCATATCCATTATTATTATAACTCTGAACATTGTTGAGTACTCCGTATGATGATGCATTGAAGGATATTCCAGTCGAATTGTTGTAACTTTGGGTATTGTTGACCACACCATAGGGCGCTGTATAGAAATAGATACCGATTCCGGTATTATTATAACTCTGAGCATTATTGACGACGCCGTTTGATGATACATTGAAATCAATTCCATTGTTGACGCTATTGGCTACTTGAGAATTATTTACCGTACCAAATGATGAATTATCAAAATAGATCCCGTAGCTATCATTATGGCTCCAAGAATTATTTACCGTACCCGTTGATGAGTAATAGAAATAGATACCGACTGAGGAATTATTATAACTCTGAGCATTGTTGACTATACCATAGGGCGAAGAAGAAAAATAGATCCCCACACTGGCATTATCGTGCGTTTGGACTGAGTCAATGAGGGCATTGGATGAACTGTCTATATATATGCCATACTGTGTATTGCTATAGGAATTATCATTCCTGATGATATTGTTTGCTGATGTCATGGAGAGATGGATACCATAGTAATTGTTGTGCACGTCACAATTTTCCACGATATTGTTTGTCGAATGATCATTTACGATGATTCAGTTTTGTCCAACACTATATACGGAACAGTTCTTGATAATATTGTTGTATCCATAACTCCTGATAAATATTCCATAGTTATTGATATTATGCACGACGTCGTTATTGATGGTGTTGTCATGAGAATAGGAGTTGATCCTAATCCCATAGTCCACTGCGGATATCTCAGTACCACTAATAGTATTACTTTGAACACCCTCTATATTTATCCCGAATGATGTCGCCACTCCCGGCACTTCTCCTTTCAATTTTATATTGTCCACGATCATATTCTGTTTTGAATTTGCGTAGAGCAAAGATAATGACGATCACATGCCTACTGCCTGTATCTGCACAGTTCCACTTCCTATGATTGCGGTACAATTATTATCATACAACTGAGAATACAGAGTGTAATTACCAGAATCTAGCACATAGAGGGTATTAGCCGCTAAGCCATACCCTGACAAAGAAAGTAATGTTTGCCATCAGGTATTGTCTGCGATCTCGATCACTTGCATAGCACTTGTGTCACAAGTATTTGATACTCGATTTGTGGTATATGTAGATGTCGGTCCATAATATTGCGCTATCAAATCTGCGGGAGTCTGAGCAAAGGTATGTCCAAGACCGACAAGACCAAAAAATCCAGCGATCACGAAAAATGCTTTGACTACAGCAAATCATGCAAACATTCAGCCTGCATATTTATGGCCATGTGTACGAAAATGCTTGATCGCAGATGTAGTGTGTTTTTTGATTCTTCTTAAGACTTTCATTACATCAGAGAAGTGGGTAAATATTGTTTTAGGTTCTAGGTTCTGGGTTTTAGATTCTGTGTTCTAATTGAAGTGATGATGTTTTTTTCTGTAACTTAACACACAACACAAAACTTAACACTTCTAACAGTTACTTCATCATCCATGGATAATAGGTCCTCACATATTTTTTAATATCTTTAGGTTTGATGATTCAATACTCGGTAATAATTCCTGTAATGAATTTCGCGGGGACCATGTCAAAAGCGTAATTGATGATCTCCAAGCTCTTCGGAGCATCAGACCGCAATTCCTTACCAGAACGTCTTTCTATTTTGATAGTATTTGTTTCATCTACCTTGGTCAAACTACCGACAATATATACTGGTATCTTGGAGTGCCATGCGGCCATTGCGATGGAGAAACTTCCGATCTTGTTGTAGATACTTCCATCCATCTTGATGCAATCACATCCCATGATCACCATATCGATATGCACATGTGATTCATAGAGATTATCCACAAAGAATGGCGCTGAGTCGTCAGTGATCATCGTATCTGGCACGCCAGCCTTGATCAGATCGTGCGATGTCCTTCTGCCTTGAAAAAGTGGTCTCGTCTCCGTATTGTAGACGTGGATATTCTTACCCTGATTCCAAGCAGTGACTAAGGTTTGGACTACTGAACCCGAATGGCAGTGTGTCATGATATTGTAGTTTTTCTTGATGATCTTCGCTCAGATTTCAGGTCTGATCTTTTCTTCACCCTGAATATCCAGCAAAAAAATCTTCAATGATTTGATAAGTGCAAGTTGTACTTTTTTTACATCCCCGCCTGCCGGACGGGCAGGTTTCAACGCTTCCGCTTTCCCACTTTTCAACTGCGATATAGCGCACTTCATTCCATTGCAGAGCATCGGTTCAGTGGCTCTCGCCTGCATCAAAAGTTTCGTTCATTGCAGAACGAATGATTTCAATTCCGGGAAGGATTTAAATTTTTGGTTTTTTAATTCTTGTATAAGCACCTCTAAAGCTGCTTTAGCGATAGGCGTTGCTCACTGGATCTTGATGGTCTGGATGTCATCAGCGACATGTTGAATGTTTTTCAGGTCAAGCATATGGATTAGATATGAAATAAATCTTGGATAGATTTGATGACATAAGGGATTCATTTTTCGATATGATGGATAGCTCGTCTCTCATATTTTTCCACAGCTTGCGGATTGGTCGCATAATCTTGGATCGCTTCTTCGACATCGTAGACTGGCGTATGTTCTCGATAATCCAATTCATTGAATACTGGCACTTTCACTCATCGAGTATCTTGGATGAATACCTGGTGATTGATCCCCATAGCGATCAAAAGGTCGGTATCATCTACGATTTCCTGGGTCAATTTTGTCTGTTTATGCCCAGAAGCATCTATGCCTCTTTCTTTGAGTGAGGCTAAGACGATGGGAGATATTTCTTGGGTTTTGGCTGTGATCCCTGCTGAGGAGACCTGAAATGCCGAGATCCCTTGCTTACGGAGCAGATTCTTCATCAGATATTCGGCTACCATACTTCTAAATACATTTCCCGAACAGACAAAACGGATTTTGATTTTCTTGGCCATGCGTATGTGGCATAAATAAAGGGTATCTAAGTATATCGGGAATTGAAAAAAAAGCAAATATTTGAACGTGGGAATGTTGTAGTATGGGGGCGTGGGAGTGTTGCATTTAAAACGCTGATGCACTGAGATATTTAGACACCGAAACAATCAAAAAAAAAGACATCACAAAGGACATCTTTTGGGGGATTCAGAGTTCAGAAATGATATTCTGCATTCTGAATTTTGCATTCTGAATTATTTTATAACGTCTGCCATATAATAAATTTTCTTCGCTGTGAGATCATAGAGTTCGATCCTAGGAGTCTCTAGATTATATCCTTTCTCCTTCATGTATGCGGTCATGACGGGATAGACTTTGATAGGTCCCACCATGTAAGAGAAACTATTTCTATAAGGGAATTCTACGACGACCTTTGTGCTCCTGGTGATGGTCTGGATTTTATAATCAGCTGATTTTTTATCCAATTTATTGCTGTCTGCGGGAGCGATCACTGCGCCCACATCACTATTGAGCATGTTTCCAGTTACTGAACCTGGGGCATCGTAATAGATACCGATACCTGTAAATGCTGTGATCCCTGCTCCAGACAAGGCATCATACAGCTTAGTCATCACAGGTCAGACCTTGTCATATGCTCATGTGAAATGGACATATGCAACTAAATAAGGACCCATCGGTTTCTCCGTAGCCGTAGGTGTACTAAATCAGCCCAAATATCATCGACCGATGATGAGCAAGATGATCACAATGATGATCGTGGTAAGGAGGTTTTTGAGGAATTTCATTTTTGGATTGTAGAAAGTAAAATGATTTGGCCTATTGTATTTATTGCCTCAGGTGGCTTCACGGCTCGCGCCTCAGGTTGTTTTCGATTTACAACAACATGTGGCAATATGTGGCCATGTGCAGCCACATGTGGCAAGTAGAATTCTTGTTGCTAATATGGATTCCCGTTTTCACGGGAATGACGATATATTAAATTTTCATTACCGCCACCTTTCCATCTGCATCTACTCCTTTGATCTTTACTCTGATCACTTGTCCGAGTTTGAAAGAATTGGTAAGTGGAGTCTCATATCTTGCTCCGAGATTGGAGATATGGCACAGTCACATTTTCTTTTTGGGTAATTCTACGAATAAGCCATAGTCCTCTATCCTCTTGATCTTTGCGTCAAATTCTTGTCCCACTTCCAGATCAGATGCTATCTCTAAGATAATAGCTTCTACCTTGTCGATCACTGCTTGATCTTTATGTCCAATATAACAAGTACCATCATCTTCAAAATCGATTTTGACGCCTGGATTTTTCTCGATGATACCATTGATGACATCGCCACCCTTTCCGATGACTTCTCTGACCTTCTCAGGTTTGATATGGATGATCCTGATCTTAGGCGCATATTCTCTGAGTTCTGCTCTTGGTTTGTCGATAGTCTGGAGCATAAAGTCCATGATCTCAGCATAACATGCAGTCGCTCTATCTATGGTTTCATGTATGATATCCATCGTGATCCCTTTCAATTTTGTATCTAACTGGATAGCAGTCACTCCATCTTTAGTTCCCGCTACTTTGAAATCCATATCTCCCGTGAAATCTTCTGTCCCGTTCAGATCATTCAGCACTAAATGTTTGGTGATCACTCCATCATCAGTATGTTCTGTCATCAATCCCATAGCGATACCTGCGACGGGTTTCTTCAGTTGGACTCCAGCATCCATCAAGGCAAGTGTAGATCCACAGACTGAACCCATGGAGGTAGATCCTCCCGATCCTAGACATTCAGATACTACTCTGATCGTATAAGGAAATTCTTCCATCGTAGGTAATACTTTCTCCAGCGCTTTCTCTGCCAATCTTCCATGCCCGATTTCTCTCCTTCCGGTACCTCTCATCGCTTTCGCCTCATGGACAGAATAGGGAGGGAAGTTGTAATGATGAATATATCTCTGATGGACGTTGTAATTTTCTGTATCGTCCAAGATCAAATATTCTTTAGGTCATCATAATGTAACTGTACTCAAGACCTGAGTATCCCCTCTTCGGAACAATCCAGAACCATGGACTCTAGGCAATACGCCTGCTTCACAATAGAGATCTCTGATATCTTTCACCTCTCTATCATCGACTCTTTTACCGGTATCCAAGGTACGAGCGCGGATAAATTTCTTGATGACATTGAAGACTGCCATCTTCACTTTGGTCTCGGTGAAGTCTTCTTTATTGGCATCTGCGATATGCTCTTTGCACAATGCTAATGCTTCTTTTTCGTACGTAGCGTATAATTCATTGAAAGGCACTTTGCTATTGCCCGTCATTGCGTTTAATTTATCTTTCGTCAAAATATTGCTGATGAAGCTGATTAGATCTTCAGAAGGTTTGTTGTATTTGATCTCCTTAGCAGAGATGGTCATTCATTTAAGAAATTCCATCTGGAAATCGCAAGATCTATCGATCTCTTGTTGTCAGAGTTCAAAAGCCTTTTTCAATAATTCATTGGGGATCTCGTTTGCATCTGCTTCGATCATATTGATTGATCCTTTCTTTCCAGAGACAAGGAGATTGAAGAGACTTTTATCTATCTCTTCTTTGGTAGGATTGACGATAAATTTCTCGTCGATATATCCGATCTGCACAGCGCCAACAGGACCATCAAAGGGAATGCCGCCAGCCATAATAGAAAGTGAAGCTCCGATAATCATTGCTACTCCAGAATCATAGGTCTGATCCATAGCTAATGGGGTAACAGAGACTACGACGTCATTGATCATCCCCTTAGGGAACATAGGACGAAGTGCCCTATCTACAAGTCTACAGTACAAGACTGCCTGATCAGAAGGTCTGCCTTCTCTCCTTCTGTATGCCGCACCACCCAATCTTCCTGCAGCAGAGAAACTATCTCTCACATCTATCATGAGAGGTAAAAAGTCTGAATCTGGTTTCGGATTGCCTTCCATCACGGTAGCGATGAGAAACACGTTTTCTCCAAATTGTGTCTTGATAGAACAGTCTGCTTGGACTGCCATTTTTCACGTCTCGAACGCGATCTGCTTCCCTTCTCGATCGAAGGACTTCGCATGTACATCAAATTTCTTGGTTTTGATTGCCATAGTAAAAAAAATAAGTGAATAAAAGTCTTGTCAGAAAATACAGCGACTAGACAGATTATATCGATCTTCGATCGATGGAAGATTGAGATATTGAGAATTGAGATATTGAGAATTGCTAACCTCTCAATTTCTCCATATTTCAATTTTTCAATCCCCGCCTTCGGCGGTCGATATAATCTGCCTTGCTAATCGGAAATATTTTCCTACGGGGAATGTATAGGGATTTGCGGAGGAATTGCAAAAAGAAAAAATCGCAACGAGGCGATATCTTCTATAGATCATTACCTCCTTAATTTCAATCCCCCTTAATTTCATCTTGAAAAAAGGAAATATTTTCTTATCTTTATCAGCAAGACGGGGGCCGCAAAAATGCCATATAATCGTCGACTCCTTGTTTCAAGGAGATAGGAGATTGCGCTTCTATGTGCAAGTATCATTGGTCGCTTGAAAACAGCGCCGACTAGTGGTATATTCTCCATCATTGGGATGGAATATAGGAATGACAAACATCATTCTTAAAATTAAAACAGTGTTCTCCATTCCATTGCGAACACAACAATACCTTACCTTAAAATGGCATCAGGCCACAACTATCCCTACCCCTCTTGAGTCTCTTGAGGGGTATTGTTGTTATAGAAAAGGAAGATCATCATCTTTTTTTCTGCGTTTTTTTGGATTTTTTTCTTCTCGTGCTACATAATCTTCTCGTTTCTCTTTCGCCGCATGGAGGGCAGCTGAAAGATCTTTTGGAATTCTGCTATTATCAAAATCGTCTTTCCCATAGATACTTGCGATATAATTATATACCCCGTTGATAATATTTTTTGCATGAGTTGCATAGATACTCAGCCCCCCATCTTCATTTTCAAATATAACGTTGAGCTTGAGCTTGTATTTATAGAATTCACTGTTCCTCAGCTCGTCTATAGACATCGATGTCAAATCATCCAATAATCTCATATATCTCGCCTTTTTTCTTTTATCTATCCCCCTATTTCCCCGACTATCAAAGGTCATCCCATTGATTTCCCTGTCCGTATTGCTTTGTGGAGTCCGTGTATTGTATTTTCTGAAGTTAATTTTTCGTCATTCATTACCTATGACTTCAATGATTTCGTCTGCGACATCAGCGATACGTCGACCGCTATATTTGATCTGCTGTTTGTATTTGTGGATGATCCCTATATAGGCATATTTTTCTTCTTTGGAGATAATTCATCTATCATATTCCCGTCCTTCTATATATTCCTCTATTTCCTTTATTTTCTCTTGGAGAAATTTGAATTCAAAATCATCACTCAAGATAAATGTTTCTTTAGCAAAATTCTCAACAAGTGTTCTGAGTTTCTCTGCTGTCGGCGGATCTTCTTGTGGTGTAGGATAAGGATTGATAAAAAAATCGGATGCATATTTTCACAGCTTCTCTTCCAATACTGACTTCGTAGAAAAATGGGGGAAGCTGACAGTAATATCATCGGCATATCTAGAGTATACCATTTTGGCTCCTTGCAATTCCGGTAATTTCTTTTCTATCTTAGGATCAAATCAAGCCATTACGATATTTTGTATCTGTGTACTTGTACTCGCTCACTGGGGAAGCTGATTTTCACTTACACAAAGGTGAGTAATTGCTTTCACAAAAAGATCTTTGTCTTCATCTTTTTCTAGCAATGGACACCAAATTTTAAGAGGTTTGGCTAATGCTCATTGAAGATTTTTATAAACTCTGTGAGTATCTATCGATGGATATGCATTTTTGATATCTATGGCAATCATATAAGGATTGTATCTATGCATCTCTGCATTTTTTTGGGCAGAATCTCATGGTTTACCCCCAGTACATGCAAGAGAGACCGGAATATAAGAGAGACGTTCTTTAATCATCTCTTGTATCTTTTTGAGATCATTATTGGGAATGCTTATCAATCTTTTCTTCTTTCAACTTGTCTTCCAGTATTTTTCGTACCCATAAGAATGGAGTCCACCAAAAGAAGGAGTAAGTACCTCGTATGGGAGATGTGTTTTCTTGTTTCTCATCTTCAATACGCGAATCAATTGTTCTTCTGTGCAATCACAAAAACGAGCCAAACTACGAAGGACTATATTGTCCTCTCTAGCGATGTCTTGGATAAGGTTATCCGGCAATATACATCATTTCTCCATCTCTAGTATAGAATATATAAATTATATTTTCATTTATTGTATCTGTTTCAAAATAAATGCTTTGTCCTCGTCTTCTATCGTATCAGTTTCTGATATCCATTCCACAATGAAATCTATTCGATTATCCGAAATCCATGAGGCATTTGCCAATGCAATAAGCTCCCAGTCGACACAGCTTTCTAATATTGATCTCAGAACATATTTCTGATCATCTTCTCCTATATCCATATCACATACCGCCTCGAAAAAATTATCTACTGGGAAGTTTGTGTATGCATAATCTTCTATAATAGAAGCTTTATCAGATACCGTCGATGACAGGACTTGAGAGACACAATACTGCATATGTCGCTTTGACCTCAGAAGGTATTTTTCGTGCCATTCATGATTACTATCGCATACTGATGTGTTATTGAAACTTTTACCTCCAAACGATTTCCAGTAATAATCATTGTATTTACGAAATCTAAGCGATGCTGTACTTTCCGGCCACCACTCGTCCTTTTCAAAATTACGCTTAAGTATACTTCTTACCTCATCATTATGTTTGCGGACATATCGTTTGTATTCTTCATTCATTTCCTCTATAATGAAGTCGATATTTCTTCACATCCTTTCTAATATCATTATCTTTACTTCCTCGCATGCCGTGGGACTCATCAACAAAACATGTGCAAGCTCTTGGGCAGAATATCTATTCTGTCGCAGCACATGAGAGAAATTTCATTGTTCAAATTCATTCATATATGCGTCAGCACTATGATCTTCATTGCATGGAGCCTCATCGAGATCTATGAAAGGGATGGTTAACTGCATTAGAAATAGCTAGGGGGTGGACTAAAATTCAGGAACCAACATCTGAGAGTTTTAGTTTTAATTAACCCTTTATTCTCAGGAGTGTCAGCCAAATGGGTTATAGCCATTTCCTAATTAAAGTCAACATGAACATACATATCCTTCTTGATTTTACCTATCCCAAATTCTACCTGTGTACTGACTTACAGTTGGAACTAGGACTAGGTTTTTTTAATCGGGATTCTACACTATCTCTCAAGTCTTGGAGTTAATCAGAAAATTATCCCTCATAGACTGAATGTCTGCCGATCATTCGATTTCTCGTTGTAGCTTCTCAGAGATGGTGTAATGTTTTTTCTCGATGTCGTTTTTCATTTGTTTGATATAAGAAAGCTCCTGATCTATATCTTTCCGATCTACATATTTTTGCTTCTGTGGAATCATTATCTTTCATTACCATATAAAGACATGGTTAATATACCGACCGGCTCTTGAGAATCAATTGTTTTCTAAAAAAAAAGTGTACTTTTGCACACTCATCCTATTACAATTTGATTCTATATTTCTTTATCAGATCCTTCACTTTCCCAAAGCACAAGATACTGCATCTTTTATATTTTTCCAGAGATCATCGTAATCTTTACCTACCGTAAAAATATGCTCATTCCCGATCTTGATAGCAGCACCATAGGTTCCATTATCTTCAAAAATTATTTCAAATTTCATGTGAAGAATAAGACACAAAATAAAGTGATGAAAGTATAGTTATTTTGTCCATAAAATCAAGACAAGCTGCTTTGCTAAGTATCTGGGTCTAAGCTCCTAATCATCTAAACTTCTAAGCACCTACGATTCTAATAATGATAACTCTTCCCCTGCTCTATTGTGCCGATTCTATACAATTGTTCCAACAACGTTACCTTCGCCAAGCCATGAGGTAGGGTAATTGCCCCGAAAGAAATTTTTTCATCTATATATGGAGTTAATTTTTTTTCATCTAATCCATACGGTCATCAGATAATGAAGACGATATTCTGATTCGTAAGAAATTTATGTAATACCAAAGTATCTAATTGTTTTCACTCTTTGGAGAGGAGAATCTTTTTGGTATCAGAAAATTTCTGGAGATGTGAAATAATATTTTCTGTATCGGCAGAAATTATTTGCTGAGTATTGCCATTTTTACTCGGCTTGAGATCTAAGATTTTGACTGACTTTCAGAGACGTTTGGTATATTCTTGAACGACTGATTGTCGGTGTTTGTCAGAATCGGAAATAGAGATTATAGTGAACATGATAATAAGCTAGATAAAGATAAAATCCCACTCAAAAACATACTAATTTCATCAATTTATACAAGCATTTTTATTAATTTATAATTCATTTTTTGGGTGCACACCCATCCTAAGTGCGCACTTAGGATCCTAGAAAATCATGATATAAAAATTACTATAAAATCATTTGACATTCAATAGCAAATAGTTATAAATAAGTCATCATTTTACTTCCTTATAAGAATCAAAATGGAGATTAAAGATATTATCCCCGGTGAAGATGTAAAAATAAACACGTCCCAACTAGACAGACTTGAAACTTTTACTAAAAGCGATCTTACTTTTTCTATTTTCAGTGAAAGTGAAAGAGAGCCAGAGCCAAATGAAGATCGTATGATGACTCATCTATCTTTCACAATAGGTTTAGCTAGACCGATTCCCTATTATAGGGAGGATGAGATTATGAACTATATAAAAATAGCTGTGTTGCATGGGATGATAGGAGAGACGGGAGATACCGAAATACCTTATGAGTGAGTTATTTCACTCAGAACCTTTGGAATAGAGGAAAATTATCTTAATAAAAAAGCGGGGGATATTTTATGAGAAATAGCCCATTCAGAATATATCTACACAAAACGTATCGATGAGAAATTTGTTCCAATCCCCGAAGCTGAAAGAGCTGGAAAAGTCGGTGAAATTCAAGAATATTTTAGAGACCATTTATTCCCCAAACAAGATTTTTTACAAAGCATAAATGTCGGGGAAAATTCTAGTAATTACACTGAGAGGGCAGACGTCAAAAGATGTCTCGATATAGTCACAAGTCAGGGCTTGATCGATGTAAAGAATCAGGTCTCATCTGAAATACAGCAATGGCCAGAAGAAAGATATTTTTTAAATAGAAAAAATGTGACTGACATAATACTAAACGAATTTGGAGAAGAGTGGTTGTTAATTCTTGAAGACCTTCTCACTTACATGAATGAAACAGTAGATAGAGCAGATGATGATACTTCATCTGAAATAGAAATAAGTGGATATACTGATACGGATAATATATCTATGCAGTTTTGAAAAGAGTGAGTGTTAATCTGTGAAAAAATTTTGCCCATGATAGAGAAGAGACCAGGGAATGATATACAACTAAAACAGCATACTCTTAACATAGAAAAAGTAAATGCTATGATAGAAAAGTTTTGAGAAGCGTGAATGTTGGCTCTTGGAGAATTTTTGATAAGATTAGAACACTATGGGGAATTAGATTTTCCAGTACCAATAGAAGATATTAAAAAGGTTTCTTTGCCTGAAAGTATTGATATTGGCGTATTAATATGAAAATGGGTTGATGAATTATTCACCAAACAACAAGAAACAATGGAAGAGGAAATGAATAATGAAAATCAAAGAAGCCGTGTATATCAGCATCCAAGTGACCACTATCAGAATATAGATCAACAGCGATTTGATTCCATAAAAATGAGTACACAAGAAATTGTAGATGAGTATTACCACAAACTCAATTGCCTTCATACATTAGTCGATGAAAATATATTCAAATGACATATGGAGACAGCGATAGAAAAAAATAAACACAGCATTGATGAAGCAGTGGAATCAAAAAACTTTTTGGAAGCCAAGAAACAATTTATTGCATGGGGATGTATAAAGAACAATCTTTCAGATTGCTACAGAAGCTCTATTGGTGCCATCATTGGAGATGGCTCGGATAAATCTCTTGTGAAACGAGAAGATGCTATTTTGTCAGAGTTATTACCTACACTTAAAGAGAGAGATATCCCTTATGCTGACCTCATATACCTCCTTGAAAATAGTATATCAAAAAAATTCGCTTCATATATTCCTCAGTGATTTAATGCATATGATAGAAATATGAAGCAGGTGGTGATTTGAACATGAGAGCCTGTAATTGTAGCAAAACATATTCAAGAACCAATCAGTAATGAAAATAAATATGAAATTCTTCCAGAGCAAGAGGAAGAAACTATGAAAGCCATAGAATTGGCAGTACGCTGAGGATTAATAGGGAAAACCGAAGATGTTGATATCCCCTATTTTACAAGTTATAATAATGTAAGAGTAAGAGTATTTCAGGACAATGAATATGGTTTGGATGTAATGGATATATATAGGTTTATTTTAAGGGGAATTAAATTGGGTGTTATCAAGATACACCAAGAAGAAAGATTGCCCATACCAAAGGATCAGAGGCCCGAAAATATTGCTGAGGTCCAAGAATATTTCAGAAAAATATTATTCCCTGTAAAACAAGAGATTTCATAGTGTTGAAGGGTGGCAGTGTTGGAGGGTGATGGTAGCTTTTTTTATCTGGATTGCCACGCCTCGTTTCACTCGGCTCGCAATGACAATAGCACACTCCCACATTCGCACGCCTGCCTGCCGGTAGAGGCAGGTTCCCACCTTCCAACCCCCTTAATACACGATGTACCTATCATCTTTCCCCGCATAGTAACTTACTATTTTCAAGATATCACCTTTGTGGATACCTGCGAGATCGAAGGTCAGTAAAAATCATTTTTGATCCATGGTTTTCCAAAAGAAGTTTTCTGCTTCTTGGTTGCCTCGCCACATTTGTCGTACTAATTTACAGATCTCGGCATTACGGACTTCTCGTACTTTTGCGTGCTCATAGCTGCCTTCGTCGATATATCATTCATCGAGCAATATCTTTTTTTCCTGATCAGTGACTTCGGTGATCATCGCGATCTTTTCTTCTTCTTGGTCTTCTACAGGGATATTTTCTAGATGATAGACTTCTTCTGGTTTCGTATTTCGCAGGAGGGTCACTACCCTCTTGAGCCGATCGTTGATACCATAGTGAGTCGCAGCGGAGATCACGAACAGATTTTCGTCTAGGAGTTTTTTCGTGATAGTCTTTCAGACCTGCCCGCCAACATTTTCTTTGTCGGACGGCAGGCGGGCTTTTTTCTTTTTTAAAAACAAAATTATCTGGTCTTTGAGTTGGGTCAGATACTCTTTGAGGATGTCCTCATCATTCACGAGATCATACTTATTGACGAGAAACAAGACTCTTTTCTCCAGTAGGATCCTCCCTTCATGATAGGCATACAAGGTCATCATGGAGCCATCTCCCTTAATATCTATGCTTATCTCACCGACCAATGAAGGATCAAATTTCTTTTGGATATACTCCCAAATCTCTTCCAAGATGTCTGTCGCTTCAGTGATCCCTGTATCATATCTGGCAATATCTACTACGATACAGAAGATCCTCGATTTCAGGATATGACGCAAAAAGGCGTTCCCGAGCCCCTTTCCCTCAGCAGCTCACTTGATCAATCCAGGGATATCGATGACATTGAAATGTTGATTTTCATACAATACCGATCACAGATTGGGGGCTAAGGTCGTAAAGGGATAATCAGCTACCTTCGCTTTGGTATTGGAGATACTATTGATGATGCTGGATTTACCTACACTGGGAGATCCGATCAAAGCGACATCTGCAAGCAATTGCAATTCCAATATAATATCTTTTTTATGTCCAGGTTCCCCGAGCAGACAAAAATTGGGATACTGATTGACGGCATCTTTGAAATGCATATTTCCTACGCCTCACTCTCCCCCTTCGACAGCGGTCCGTTCTTCTCCATCCTGAGTGAAAGCATGGAGCAATTTTCCTGTCAATTTATCTCTAATGAGTGTCCCGACAGGTATAGTAAGAAGCATATTTTCTGCGTTGGATCCATATTGGTCTTTAGACCTTCCTGGTTCTCAGGGTTTGGGTTTGAAGATGCTCTTATATCTATAGGACAATAAGGTGTTTTCATCCTTGGAAGCACGTAAAATGACGGATCAGCCTGCGCCGCCATTTCCTCCTGAAGGTCCACCGAATGGGATCCCTTTTTCTCTTCTGCCGGTTACTATTCCATCACCGCCCTTTCCGGATTGGACATGAATGGTTACTTCATCGTAGAAACGCATTGCTTCGCAAATTAAGAATTAAGAATGAAGAATTAATAATTGTTGAGGGTGATTGTAGTGAATTGGTCGGGAAAAGAAAGAGGAAGTCTGAAGGAGAAAGAATTACGTTTTGGCTTGACATTTATGTGCTAATATATACAAAGATGGTGTTTTAATTCGAGTTTTATTATGTTGCATAAAGATTTATTAGAATTTTTACCGATCGGAGATGTAAGGGAAGTTACGCAATGCATGGCTTTTGTGATCGGAAAAAAACCTCTCCCCTGATTGAGTGAGGATCTTTTGATTACCTTTGACAATCGTCTTTTTATACTTCAAAACGAAACACTTCCCACCATTCCTAAAAGTGTCCAAGACCTGATATTCGTCCTTACTGATCTTAAAATAACAAATGCCACTCTATGAGAAATCCGCCACATTTCTGTATGAGATACTTCTGTGCAAGAAAAATTAGAAAATATTGCCACTACACTCTTTAATAGATTACAAGATATAAAAAGCTTTCTCTTAGAAGATCTTTCAAAACCTGTCACTCCCAAGAAACTTAAATATACCGCTAACATTGCAGCCCTATCTAGTTTAAAGTCTTTTCTCGTAGGCGGGAAATGATTATTCCCTACAGCAAAATTAATGACTGAGAAAATCAATAGCCATTACCAGACCTTTAGCATATCGGGAGCATCTATTTCTCAGGTAGTTAATCACCCAGACGATTATAGCCTATCTACGACTACAGCCAAAGCCATCTTATGAATGATTGGGAATCCCGATGATGTTGAATTGTTTCGTCAACACCTGTCTGATACCTATGGTAATGGCTACCTCGAAGAGATGGATTTATTGACTATTGTATAGTATTGAAAATTTAGTTGATTTTCGATTCTGTATCTCTATATACGATGCCGTACCAATTTTTTTTATTGGGTGCGTAGCTCAGCTGGTTAGAGCAGTCCCGCTTCAGCGGGAAAGGTCCAGGATATATTTATATGCAGATTATTCTATGTATTATGTGTATATTCTAAGATGAACTAAGTACTACGTTTGATGTACAAACAATTTATCCAGGAGGCGAGAAGAGCATAAAAGAGGCAATAATTATTTCACTAAGAGAATATGAGATAGCGTTGTATTAGTATGATGGTTTGAATGTAAGGACAAAAAAGATGCATTGGCATTAGAAAGAAAAATAAAAAAATCATGACACATCGAAAGATGGTTGCAAGAAAAAAACTTTGTCATGAGTGCATAACTCGACTGATTAGAACAGTCCCGCTTTAGCGGTAAAAGTTCTAGGTGTCGGTTATAACCATAAGTACACCATGGGTGCGTAGCTCAGCTGGTTAGAGCAGATCCCTCTTAAGGATAAGGTCCGGGGTTCGAATCCCCGCGCGCCTAAAAATAGAAAGCAAGATTGAAATAATAAAAAAACCGCCTCAAGTGTAGGCGATTTTTTTGATATATAAACCATATAATGCCCCTCTCTTTTTTATACAGAAGATTCTAATTTTCTTTGCTTTCTCTTTTCTTTTTGCTTTTCCTCTTTGAGCATATCTTTCACTTTCCACAATAAGTGGAGTCTCTCTTCAATCATTTTGATATTTATTTGGGGATTTAGTGAAAAAAAAACTTTTTCTCAAATTCTGTTTTCATAATCTCCAATTCGAATACCAACACCATATTCTTTTGTATTGAATATCCCAATTTTGACTTTGGAATTTTCCTTAAGAGTTTTCATAAATTTTTGAGAGTCAATTTGGAGAATTTCGCAAATTTTGGAAATAGCTATTTGGTCCTCCTTTATATCCAAATCATTTAAGATAAAGGTTAGTTCACCTTTGTTTCTTAAATTATCTAAGGAAGCAAGACTTTCTACAGTCAATCTTATATGATTATCCAGCCTAAAACGATTTGTTAATCTCGATTCTGGATCACGATTTGGGAATATATCCATAGATTCAAGCTCTTCAAGATTATGTAGGTTTGCCAGTTGAAATGCTTTTGAACGGAGGATCTCTATATAAGAAATATATATCTCATATAAATCATTACCCAATACCTCTTTAAGTTCTTTTAATGGCAAGACCAGATTTTCGAGTCCTAAATGGTTAGGATCCAACCTGATTCCAATTTGTTTAATATCTTCTCTAATTGTTGCATGGTTGGTATTTTTATCATCTTTTCTTTTGTGGCTTATCTTGTAGTCTCCAATTTCCCCTTCAAGTTTTTCCATCAAGCCTACTTGTGATCAGATATTCTGATATTTCAATTCTTTTGTTTTTTTAAGCAACTCGGCATACTCTACATATTCCTTATTAGTTTTATCACTATTGATTTGATTGATCAAGATAGCATCTCTGGGTGAGATAGCCTTCTCAATAACATCAAAATTCTTCAACAATCTATCTCTTATATTTCTCGTCTCTTCTGAGATGTCGGCTGAGTCTTTCTCTATATAGTACTTTACCGCTGAGATGTCTTTCAATACTTTTAAACTATTTTTTCTGTCCATGAAGTAATACATATAGTATATAAAGGTTATTTAATTATAACCAATTCTAGAGATTTTGCAAATTTCTAAGGCATATTATCTTATACTGTTCATATCTCCCTGCCTTAATAACAAAAACATTCCAGCAGTAACCTAAAACTCCCTAAATCAATACAGGACTTTCTGTTTTTCCGTTAACTGACTTTCTGTATCAGTCTCTTCTTTTATGTCCTTAACGTAGAATTGCATCAGACTCTTAAGGAATGGGATCCTAGCTTGTCACAAGAGATTGCTATATATCTGTTCAAAGAGCTCCCGGTCGGTTCTAAAGTAAAATTAATCTGATTGCAAGTCAGGTTTTTTTTATTGAGACTAGCGGCTTGACAAATAGATGAGGATGTTTATATTATCACCAATATTTATTTCCTATCTATAACGCACATGTATCGGCATGATGAGCTTACCCTCGATGAGATCTCAATGCAACACTGGAACTCTTTACCGTTAGACAAGCTCAGAAAGGGAGAATCCCTCCCACATCAGCAAATAGAGGAAAATTGCCGTGCATATTTAACACAAGCTATGGGAAATGATTTTATGCAAGGACATGATGACACCGCTGAGCTGGATTGCTATATGGGAAAAAAAGATGAAGAGGGATGATATTTGGAAGCATATAGGAGAAATTTATCATTCATTCTGATTGCGGATCCATTAACTGATGGAGATGTAAGGGATACATTATTAGGCAATAGTTATAGACCTGCCGTTCTCCTTTGTTTAGATAATCTTATGAAAAAGGAGGATGTAGATAGTTTTTTCTCTGACGACCATTTCAGGAGTCTTGGTTATGATCATAATAAGATATCCTTGTCTGACAGAGACTACTTGAGAGAGAAATTGGAAGCAGCCAAGCAATCCAATAAGGAGCGATATGGAATGAGAGAGGAACTAGAGGTGCAAGATGATGGCAGATTTGAAGGGATATTAGAGACAATGCAGTCTGATACGATGACTCGACCTGCCGATGGGCTGTATATGAAACTATGGAGGAAAAAATATTATTGATTCTTAAGATCTCAAAAAGAATACCAAAGCATAATTAATCAAGTCATCGGCAACCTTGATAAAGAAGATATCTGAGTCATCTTAGACCGTAAAAAGAAAGATTACTTCTCTTATTTGCCAGGGCTAGATTTTAGTGACTGGATTATGAAAGCTATTCGAGAAAAAAAACCTCAACTATAGAAAAATTCTGAATCTTGACGGGACCTCGGACCACAACTACATATGCAATGACCCGCCCGCCAACCACATATTTATCCCTTATTCTTGATCAAAAATTCGGCGACTTCTTGGGTCCCATTTCTGAGATGCATGTTCTTGATATTCTCATAATGAACCGACATATCATCTTCTCAGGAGAGCATGCGGTTTACTACTGCGACTAATTTCTTTACATTGGGTTCGTAGAACCCGAGTTTATTTTCTACTACGTATTCTACATTTCATTTTTCCTGCTCTCGGATATAGCTATTGATGACTGGAATTTTGTTCATGAATAAAATCTCCATGACGGTAGCAGGTCAGGCTTTGGTGACGATAATATCTGAGACGTTGATGAGATCGTATACGAAATCTATGAAGCCATGGAATGCTTTGATCGGCGCTTGAGGATATTTTTTCTGGAGTTTAGTCACTTGACGAGACAATGATTTGCTTCTTCCACAAAGGATCAATATTTGAGCATCTATATTGGTCTTGATGCATTCCTCCAAGGTCGCTGCTCACTTGGGAAGTCAGTCCCCACCTCAGAGAAGCAACAGCACTTTTTTATCCAATCTGAGATCAAACTTTTTTTTGAGCTCAATAATTTTGTCTGCAGGAAGTGGATGAGAGAATTCCTCCTTGAGCACGATAGGATAGAGATGGACGTTTGGTGCAGGAACGTCTCTGCCTATGATAGTATCTCTAGCTTTTTCACTAAAGACTACGTACTGCATATTTTTTTCCAATGATCGCATTCTATGGATAGTAAACGGATCCGTAATGATCGTAGTGATAGGGATATTGATATTCATTTTTTTCAATACTTTCATCATCGGTCTGATGAGGAAAAAATGGAGGATGACAATATTTGTCGGCTTATGTTGCAGGATAATCCTTTCCATATCTTTCATGAGAAATCGGGACATCAAGATCTGACTGATCTTGGCAATGGGCCACCGTTTGTTAGCTCGATAAATAAACTCATATACCCATTGGCCTGTCGTTTGTGATTTTTTGTATCCATCTATCACGGTAGTATAGAGGAGCCAATTAGCTCATTGGAAGCCATCTACTACATCTGCGTCGACAGAGTCTGCGTAGTTCTCCTGGAAATATTTAGCGATCCCTTTGGCTGTAGACACATGGCCACCTCCTGCAGGGACATAGAGGAGAAGATATTTCTTTTTCATGAGGAAAAGAGAGATAAAAATTAGTTCATATGTTTGGTTTCTTCTGGGATCTTTTTGATCCTTTTCATGATCAGGAATCCGATCCACAAAGCAAGTCCACCTATCACGACGATACTGACGATAAATCCGATAGTATCCAGCCTCTTTTTAAACGTATTGATAGATACACTACTAAAGTATCATAGATTGAGGAAGATGGATTCGAAGAGCAGACAAAGTAATGCTGTCTGGAAAAAAAACTTACGGAACTTGACTTTGAAAAACCCGAAAGAAATATGCCCTGGTACAGATAAGGGTGGTGTAATCTTGACGATAAACAGCGCCAAAAAGAAACGCTTTTTCATCTGATCATGGATATAGCTGAATACCGATTTCTTTTCTAATTTGTATATCCTCGTGGCTACTCGCAGACCAAAGCGAGATCTTCGTGGCAGACTTTTTTTATCTATCAGTATTCACTGCTGTTCCTTCTCCAAAAGTTCCGTAGCGCCAAACTTCCTCGCCAGTCTTCCTGTCCGATATCGCAAGGTATCTCCTATGATATCTCCCAGGATGGAAAGGATGTACACGATACCAAAAGAAAAAATTCATTGCGCCGCCATAAAGGCACAGACAAAGGCCACTGCCGGTCCTTCTACGATCATCAATCCAAGCATGATGAGGTATTTGTATTTGATGAGTAACGCAATGACCCCTCCCATAAATTATCTTTTAAAGAAAAAATAAATCGCTTCCTACTGATGTACAAAAGACGACAGGAATGATTCTAACTTTTGGACACTGAGAGTAAAGGAAAATTTCTGAGCTTCTTCTGCGCTCACCTTTCACATAATATCTAATAAATCTGGATTGTTGCTCATCTTATATATTTTATCAGCAAGATCCTGAGGGTCATGTGAACTGAAGGTATACCCATTATTGTGTACGAAATTTTTCGCCGCACTGTGTGGGCTATCTGAGATCAGTACAGGACAGCCACAGGCCATAGCTTCCAAGACGACCATGCCTTCAGTCTCATACAGCGATGGCAAAACAAAGACTGCGGCATCTTGATAGGTCTTGATCAGACGAGGAGATGCAGTGAATATCCTCCCTGTAAACTCTACGATATCTCACAATCCATACTTCATAGCCAATTCAGGTAACTTTTTCTCCAAGGTTCATCAGCCTACAAAAGTGCAATGGACATTTGCATTCAGCTTTTTCTGCTGGTGCAAAAGATGCAAGGCATCCAATATGAGGCCGATATTTTTCTCTGGATCCAATCTGCCGACATATAATAATGTAAACGTATTTTGTGGAAGCTTTTCTCCAGGATGAAAAGTGGTCGTATCTACTCCGTTACCGATAACGGCTTGTGGCATGGTAAAGTGACAGTCATCAAATTTATCTTGTAAAAACTTCGTAGGTGAGATCAGTCCATCATATTTTCTGTACATACTCGCTACAAATTTCTTGACCAGCTTCTGGATAAACGCAGGCGCCCCTGGAGCGAAAAGTTCTGGCAATGTGTGGGAATGGCTCACAATAGGGATATGTAATTTCTTGGCCGCACGTACCGCTTTTCGCGCAAGGATCGCTGGCTGCACACTGTAGATGACATCTATCTTTTCATCTTGGAAAATTTTACGAAGACGTCTCGCTGTCGTATATGAAAAACGTACCTTGTACGGTCATAGCGGTGGAAGACTTGGAAATTCATACACTTTCGCATATGCGAAATCTTTTCTCCTCTCTTCTTCTCTAAACTTTGAGGTGATCCAGATGATCTCATGTCCCAACTTTGCTAATCAGGCGCCAAATCTTTTGCCAGAAATATATGATCCTCCCATCGTACTATCATCTATAGAATCGCACACCATGGCGATACGAAGTTTTTTGGACATAAGAAAAATAAGGATAAATTTTTTCTCTTTATATATACTTAATGATACAAATCCATACTTTTTTCTTTTCTTGAAAAGCCTTCTTCTTTCTCTATATTCACCGTTATCTGTTATCCCATTTTACCTTAATCACATTCATGCTTCACTTCGAATCATTAGATATATTAGATCAGCATCTCAGCTTTCTGCAGAAAAAGATAAAAAGTCAGAATGCATTTTTTTTGGTCGGTGGCTGTGTCAGGGATTTACTTTTATGAACGGAAACCTCGCCTACGGATATCGATTTTACGATGGCTGGAAATCCGGATGCAATCTATAAATCAATCGATAAAAAATGATTGTCTCATTTTATCACGGAGAAATTTGGGACTATTACATTGATACAGAAAAATCTGAAAAAATCCTGAAAAATCTGAGGAACAAAAACCTGAATATCAAAAATCTGAAAGAACACTGAAAAAGCTGAAGAATGTGACTTAGCCAATTTATCAGATTTATCAGACCATTTCTCAGATCCTTCAGTGATTAAATATGAATTAACTCCATTGCGTACCGAATGAGCCTATGAAGACTCTCGCCACCCGGGTGAGATTACGCGAAGCAATGATATTTTATTGGATTCAATGAGGAGAGACTTTACCGTCAATTGTATGTATTACTTTGAGGGTTGAAAGGTTGAAAGGTTGAAAGGTTGAAAAGTGTCAGAGAGCAAGGATGTTTCAGTAATCAATGATGAGGAACTTGTGGCTAAGTTAAACAAATATGGATACCTCTATATAAGTAATGAAAATTTATTTATCCTCCAGAGTCATGAGATCATCAAGAAGCTTTTTGCTGATGGGAAATTTCATAAAGATGAACTCCCCTATCTGATGAATCAACTCACTGAAAATCATATCGTTCAAACTAGAAAAAAGTGAAATTGAAAATTAGAAATTAAAAATTGAAAATTCATACTGGATCCCCATAAATGATTGCAAGATTTAATTCATAGGAAGCTCAGAGCCGTTGGTGATCCGGATAAGAGATTCACTGAAGATGCACTGAGGATGATCAGAGCGATCAGATTTGTGAGTGTGATGAATACAAAATTGAAAAGTGCGAAGGTGGAAGGGTTGAAAGGTGGGAAAGTTTCACGCTCCCACGCTCCCACACCTGCCTGTCCGGTAGGCAGGCTCCCATATTCCAACGTTATTCTCTTTGATTTCATCAAGGACACCCGGGTGAGTATCAAGAAGAATAGTCCACTCGTCGCCAATGTTGCCAAAGAAAGGATCAAAGATGAACTTTGTAAAATAGCTCTTCAATGAGATCTTTTCGTCGCAGTCGTCCTCCTAGACGAAGCTAAACTGCTCCCACTCCTCTTCCCTGCGCTGGCGGAGACGAAAAACGTGGAACAACCCGTCAGATACCATCCTTTCGATGTATATGCGCATACGCTGCTCGCGCTTTTTGAGCTCCAGAAAATAAATAAAGATTATCTTGCGAGACTCGCGATGCTCTATCATGATGTTGGGAAAGTGGATCAATTTGATGCTTATGAAGAGGGATTGAGCAAGGAAGAGATTAAGGAAATCTTGGCCGGGCCACGTAATCATAGAAGAAGCAGCGCTGAATATGTGAAGACAGATTTTGCGAAGCTTGGATTTAGTAAGAAAGAGATTGACGAGATTGCACGGTTGGTTGCGCATCATCATAAGTTGGAAGAAATTTTATACGCGCTCCCCGAAAAGAGCGAAAAGAATATGAGGAAATTTCTCAGTGAGGCTGGGAAAGAAAAAGTACATACCATCATAGATATCACGATCGCTGATAGATTGGGACAATACAATCCTCTGCAAAATAGCAGCGATATCAGCGATGTGTATGCGCTAAGGGAAGTCTTGGAGCGCTTACATAAGAAAGAAGGACAATTTACTATGAAGGATCTCGCCATCGATGGCGCCGAGATTATGAAATATTTCAAATTGCCGGCATGACCCAAGATCGGCGAATTACTGGAAAAATCGATGAATCGAGTGATCGATGATATCAAGGAGAGGAATAAGAAAGAGGCGATCATTGGATATCTGAAAGCGTTTGCGAAGAAGAAAGGGTAATTGGTTATTGGTAATTGGTTATTGGGAAGCGAAATGAGCCAAAACCAATACACCAATATACAAATACACCAATATACCAACCCCCAGCCAATATTTGCAATTTTCTGAATTTTGAATATAATAAGAACGTCTAAGCGACCAAACGACTAAACGCTTAAACCTCCTTGGTGGAGGACAAGACGTTTCAACGCTTTATCGTTTCAACGCTTCAACACTTTAACGATTCTAGAGATATATGAGCGATAATATGCTTATAGTACTCATTCTCATCGGTATATGATTAATCCTGCTGGCATTAAATGTTTTTTATAAACTGATAGTTTTGGCACTGATCCATAGACATAGAAAACAGCAGGTCAGTAAGTTCAAATATCTTAAAGTCAAAATGCCACAGCTGAGAGTATGAAAATCTACAGAATCAGAGATCACGGATATTATCCAAAATGTGAAACAAAATATCCAATATATGAACCAGCTCTATAAGAGTTTATATTCCATCCAGGAACACAATATCCATGAGGATAATTGGATCTATAAACTTGTAGGGACACGATATCACAAAAACAAAATCAAGAATTACCTTTTCTGAGAAAACTATCTGAGTGTAGAAGTGATGGTCGAAAAGGAGGCGATCAAATTCATCTTCTGAGTGCCAGAAGATCACGTAGAAAATGTAGAGAAAATGATATCGGGGTTCTTTATCGGCTCAGTGGTAGAACAGGTCGATCAACCAAAACTTTTGGAAGCGGGGAAATATATGGCAGGAGGAGAATTTTTCTTAGGGAAAGATAGTGCCTTCCCAGTCAAGACTTACGATGCTTTCGAGGCCGATCCTATGGAGAGTCTGCTCTCTGCATTCTCCAAGACCAATAGAGATGAGAAACTCAGCTTACAAATTTTACTCTCTCCTATCCCCGAAGGATATTCTAGAAAACTAAGAAAGAAAATCGAACATATCAAAGAAGGTAAACATGGATTTGGTCTCTTCAGAGTCCTGAAATCTATCTTCAGAGCTGCATCTAGCGATGCTAAGGATGATACGGCGGCCACTGATAAGGAACGCAAACTTGCTTTCTCTCAACAAGAGCTCGGCGACCTGGATAAGAAAGTCGAAGATGAATTGTTCTCAGTCAAGATCAGAGCATTGGTGACCTCGACGGAAGCAGATAGACCTGAGAAGATTATCAATGATCTCGCAAGAGGTTTTACTCAATACAACTATATTTGACTTAATAATTTCCATTTTAGGAGATCTAAACATATCAGGACTTTTGCCAAAGAATTTGTCCAGAGATTATTTTTTTCTAAGGAATGATTATGGAATGATATCAAGGATTTTGGCAAGAAAAATATCCTCAATGTGAAAGAGCTCTCCTCTATCATCCATTTCCCCAATTCTAAGTTTAATAGAAGTTCTCGTATCCAGTGGCAGAGATTTAAGATCGTCGCTGCTCCAGAAAATTTACCCGATGAAGGTATCCTCGTAGGACACAATCTGTATGCCGGCATCAAAAAAGAGATCAGAATTACACCCAAAGATAGAATGAGGCATCTGTATATCTTATGACAGACAGGTACGGGTAAGACAACCATCATGCTGACTGAGGCCTTGGAAGATATGAAACAAGGCAACGGTTTCTGTTTCATCGATCCGCATGGAGACGCAGTGGATTTCATCATGGAACATTATCCCAAAGAAAGGATCGATGATCTGATCTATTTCGACCTTTCCAATACTGAATATCCTATTGCGTTTAATCCCCTCGATGGAGCAGATACTGAAGATGAAAGAGATGTCCTGACAAATGATATGGTCGAGATGTTTGTCTCTATGTATGGAGAAGAAATCTTCTGACCACGTATCCAGGATTACTTCCGTAACGCGTGTTTCCTCCTGATGGAACAGCCTGAGTGATGAACTCTCGTAGATATCATGAGACTGTTTACGGATGATGCATATGCAGAGTCTAAAATTAGAAATGTAAAAAATCCTGTCATCGCCGCACGGTGGAATAAGACCTATAAAAAAATGGGTGAAAGAGAAAAAGCAGAGATCATCCCATTTATCCAGGCTAAATTCGGTCCGTTCACGACGGGTACGTATATCAGAAATGTGATCTGACAACCAAGATCAGCATTCAATTTTGGCGATGCGATGAATGAAAGAAAAATTATTTTGGTAAAACTTGCCAAAGGTTTGACAGGTGAAATCAATAGTCAGTTGATCGGTAGAATGGTCACGATGCAGATCAAATTAGCTGCACTGAGAAGAGCTTCTATGGATCCCAAAGATAGGGTCCCCTTCTTCCTGTATATCGATGAGTTCCAGAACTATGTATCTAAATCCATCGAAAGTATCTTATCAGAGGCCAGAAAATATAAACTTGGATTGACGATTGCCCATCAGTATATCGAGCAGCTCAAGCAGAAAGGATTATCATGAGAATTAGATCTTTCCAAGACGGTCTTCGGTAACATCTGAACGATGTTTATCTTCAAGGTGGGTGCTCCTGATGGAGAATTCCTCGAGAAGGAAATGTCCCCTGAATTCAATCAAAACGATATCGTAAACTCAGATCAATTTAAATGAGTAGCGAAGGTATCTATAGAAGAGCAACAGTCCAGACCATTTAGTTTTACTGCAAGGACACCGTATAAAGATCCTAAGCCCAATACACCAGAAAAAGTAGAGATCATGAAACAGATCTCCGCACTGAAATGGTGAACCAAAAGAGAATTAGTCGATAAAGAAATATATTTCAGAGTAGGAGTTTAACTCGCTTCGCTCGAATTGAAAGATTGAAAAATTGAAAGATTGAGGATTGCCGTACTGAGGCAATCTTTTTTCAATACAAACAATGGAGCTGACAATGGATATTGTCGGCTTACGTTAGCATATTATACTCATCCGGGCATTATTTCCTTAAGATGATGGGTGCAATGAATTTATCTGATTCTTAATTTTTTCAAGTGGAGCTTTAAGACTTTCCTGAATATCATTTAATACTCAGATCGTATTCTCGTCATGACTTTTAATCAACGCATCATTGTTGGTGGAGATAGAATGTATCGCATCAGTTATTTCTTGTGGATGAGCCATATCAAACTTTAAAGTGCTTAGTGTAGATAGTTTAGAACAGTGAATATATCGCGCCGCATATACGATAAGCTTTTTCTTTATCATATTCAGCATTCTCAAAGTTTGGACCTGTCATGTAATCTCTTCTTTATCTTTGACCCCCCCGTTCACATCTGGGATATTGTTAATATTCTTTTCTAATTTATCGAAATCTTGTAGAAGACCTCTATACGTTTCATTCTTATCCTTAAGAGTGGAGGAACCTTTATCGATAAGTTGAGATATCTTAACTATAGTGTTCCGAGACATGTATGATTTTTCTTTATTTATCAAGTCTTGTAGCTTAGCCTGGATAATTCTCATATTACCAAACTGATCAGCGAAATCTCAATCAGGATTTTGTATATGTTCAAGCGCCCTAAGGAAAATAGTATGTATCTGCTTTAAAATATTTGGGTATTCCCACCCAAAAGGCAGCGGAGGGTCTATCTCTACTTTAAATTCTTTTCTTTTAAGTAACTGTCAGACTTGAGAGAGGATATGCATGAAATCTGATTTTTTTTCTGGGTCATCTTTTTCCACATTTATTAACATTTTGTTGGCTATAATTATACAGTGATCCGTTATTAGTTTTATATCACCCGGATCAATTTTCCCCTTGTATCATATCGAGTCTTTTAGAGGTGCCATGAAACTATTTAACTTACGGATTATCGATCTGCGTTTAGCTAGATTCCCCCTTTTTTCTTTTATCATATCCACTATTGCAGGCAAAAAGATCTCATATCGTCGCCCGTTCTCAGGGCTTATGTCAGCATATAATTTTGAATCTGTGGTTCTAGCTGCCAAACGTTCTGCCTGAGTAGCAGTTGTTATCTTCTTATCAAACATCTCGTGAAGTTTGTTTAAACAATTTTCTTTATTAATCTCCATTCCTTCCATACCGAGATTGTTCTTTACCGAGTGCATAGCATATCTTTCTCTGTCATGTTCAAGGGATTGTTTCAATGATTTTCCTGTGGTTGTGATAAGATAAGGATATTCCTTTTTGAGTCATTTGATGAGTTCCCTCATGGTATGCTGTGTGAGTACTAATCTATTCAATTCAAGTGAATCCAATGTATCTGTTGCATTGATCGTGAACATTTTCGCAGTACCTAATAAATTATAGACGGTTTTTTTGACATCGTCTTCTATGTGGTCTATGCGATTAGTCCCAAATAAAGAGATAAGAGAGTTTCTAAACCTCACGAGAACTTGTTTTTTGTATTCACCGCAAAATTTTTCCTTCGTCACACTATCCTTACCGTTTTGGATGCGAAGCCAATTTTCACTCACATCGATAATCGATTGCAAGCGGTTACCTGTAGCACTATTTGCCGGATCATTGGACACGATATTCTCCGTTTTCTTGCCCATCTATGTAGAATAGGATTAAAAGTGATTATGTTTGGCTCTTGGGGTAATATTCATCATACAAAAAAAGTATGAAGAAATTTAAAATTTCAGTTCTCCCGTTATGGAGTTTATTTCGATATTCCCCATAGTCTTTTTATCTTCGATTTGCTTTTGCTGTTGAGGGTCTTGCAAACAACCCAATCTTTTTTGTAATGTGTTTTTTGTAATGAGCAGTATCGCTTTTTGATCTGCTATCTTACGTTCAATTTCTTTGTGTGTCCCAGATAGGGGCTTAGATGATTCTTCTATTTTAAGTATCTCTTTCCCCAAAAAATCGATATATGTTATATGTCCAGCATACTCCTCTTTTATCCCTGTTGCAGGTATCGTGGATGAAGGATTTTCAACTTTTTTAACTGCGTCAGATGGGGAATTTATCAGGGTCAAGAGTGACATTATATTTGAATCTACCGCCTCTATCCTCCCTTGTATGACTGATAAAAGTTTATTCTCTGTTTTAGAAGTGCCGACAACATTTTCCTTTCTTGATAAGAGGATTGCATTCAGCTTTTCGAATAATCACTTAAAGGCGATTACAGCAACATTGTCAAAAGTAGTCATGTCGTCATCGCAAGCAGATGAGTACAGCTTCTTGACCTCTGATGATATATTAGACACGCTTATTCCGCCACCCGATCCATTGATTTGAGCTGTAAAAAACTTAATGAAAGTATCCATTCCCGATGGGATAATCTGGTTCCCCTCTGTCCATCAGACATCCCTTTTCAGAGGATTCATTTTCTCATTATATTTGGTGATAATCTGTATTTCTTCTGGGCTAAAACTTTCTTTATACACGGGAGGAAGTGTCTTTTCTTTTTGTACATTTGGAAGTTTAATTATCTTCCCTGGCTTCTTCATTAAACTATTTTGGAACATCATCAATGTGGTGATGATTTTCTTATATGGCGCTTTATCAGCGTTCCCTCCAAAAATCGGGGCCATCAGCACCCTATCCCCTTCGCTGAAAACAGACACTAAACGAAGATCGTTCGAATCCAGATCTTGGAACTCAGTGAGATGTGCGAATAGGATAGCTTCTATGTTTTCGTCAGTCCATGGCTCAGATATATTTATATTCAGTGTCTTTTTCAAATCAGATAGGGCGTGGTTTATCTTAGTAATAATGAAATTTTTCTGCATAGTTATTTCCATTTTGATATCCTTCAATCCAGGGAAGTATCGATTAGGGAGCTTGGACTTTCTCTTCTCTTCGGACAAAAGCGTTTCAATCTCCATCAAAGTAGCTGGCAATTCTTGATATCTCTCATCCAAGAATTTATTTATGGCGGCTGACATAACTCATCCTGAGAAATTTTCACTATTCATTTCTGTATCTGCGATTCTCAACCTTTGCTTGAGATCTTTTAGTTTGAAATTCGCTTTCTTCGCCTGTAACTCTTCATCACTAGGACGCAGAGGAAGAAGTTTCAGTTCGACTCCTTTGAGAAAAAGACAATATCGATCAGGACGATTTTTCATACGTTCCTTGGCGAATATGATAGTGATCTGGGAGAAAATATTATGTATGAGAGACTTTTCTTTCTTTTCCAAGTTTGCCATATCGATACCTTCCACGACCTCTCTATAATTATCTTGATGTATATTTATTTTCTGGATACCTAAGCTTTTTTTGAGGTTATCTAAGTTTGCATTTGCATCATCATCTTGGAGCTGTGCGTTCAATTCTTTTACGAAAAGATCGGTATACTTTCGGCTTCCTAATAATTCTTCTATAGTTTTTTCGATAGTATCCAAAATGACTTGGACATCTTTTCTTTCATTCTGATCCATCGCACTCAGAAGATTAAAGATGCTTTTCCTTTTTTTATCCTTTTCGTGCTCTGCATTAGGTGAGGATTGGAACAATGACAATAAGTCTTTAATCTCCGCTTTGAGTGATTTTTTATTATTTGGATTCTCGATTTTTTGGGGACTTTTGCGCATCAGAAAAAGGACAACAATTAAATGTTGTTTTTATACTTATTTGCTGCGCAGAGTCAACATATTTACTTCATATATATCTTTTTGTAATTTTTCTCAACGATTTCACAGAGCTGATCTGGCGAAATTCATAAGAGCTGGGCTACAAATTCATACGTATACTGGATATTCGCTGGATGGTTGGTTGTACCACGGACTGCTTGAGGACTCAGCCAAGGGGCGTCAGTCTCCAAAAGTAATTGATCTAGTGGCACTTGAAATAATGAATCTCTGAGATTTTGAGCGTTTTTATAGGTTATATTCCCACAAAATCATATAAAAAGTTTCCATCACCTTTCCACACTCGCACGCTCCAACCTTGCCACTTCTTCTCTTCAGAAACTTCGGCAATGAAAATGAATGGTAAGATCGGTATAATTTTTCAATATTTCCAGTCCCGCATCAAAATCTTGCCTGATATGCACCACCAAAGGAAGATTGAGCTCCCTAGCAAGATCGCAGTGCATGGCAAACAATTT
This sequence comes from uncultured bacterium, assembly GCA_903918675.1. GTDB lineage: Bacteria > Patescibacteriota > Gracilibacteria > Absconditabacterales > Absconditicoccaceae > CAJBLF01. The sequence goes on along the minus strand of CAIXFE010000030.1, from coordinate 20,216 downwards.
TTTCTGGAGTGGCAACTGATCCTCTGTCCCAGGATAAAAGGTATCGATCCCACACTCCCCTATCGCGACAATGTATTTTTTATTCGCTTCGTACAAAACTCTCAGTCCATCCATTTTTTGCTGAATATTTTCTTCAGTGATAATTTCTGTACGAACCACGGACGGCTCCTGCATTCCGCATTCTCCCGGATGATACCCTATAGTCGCTCAGGCGACTAATTTTCAATTTTCCCCTTGCGAGGACAAGTTAATTTTCAATTTTCAATTCGCGATTTCTCTTACGATTTCGATTCCTCTTAAATTATATTCCTCACTCGCTCACGAGTTGATCAGTCACTTACCACCCGCCTGGACGAACAAGTCCAAATACTTTTCCCATTCAGGATACAGTTCTTCTCCACTCAAATGAGTATGAGCATCATAGAGCCTCATGTCATTTAATTATATAATAAATTTCTGATCATCTCAAATAGTTGAAGCGTGGGAAAGTGGGAACGTGGGAGCATTTTAACTTTCCAACCTTCCAACCCTCCAACTTTCCAACCTTTACAAAAAAGGTTGCTTTATATATACAATTCCCTACATAAGAATCAATCTTTTTGATGAAAGTATTTTATCATCTCATCATTTATTCTGATTGCCCCGTTCAAGGCAATGGGGGAAAGGACTTTATCATTTCATCATTTTTCATGCTTGTGATTATTATCTGAATTTTGGTCTTTATGGGATTGGTCTTGGGCCACGAATTGGGACATTTTATCGCTGCCAAAAGAAGTGGGGTGAAAGTTTTGGAATTCGGAATTGGACTGCCTCCGAAGGTATGTACCTTATGGAAAGATAAAAGCTGAACTGCTTACACGCTCAACCGACTTCCTCTAGGCGGATTTGTCAGACTCAAAGGGGAAGATCCGGATGTACAAGAAGACTTTCATGCAAAAGATAGTTTCATCAAAGCAAAGATATGGAGAAAGATCATCATCTTGCTTGCTGGAGTGACATCGAATGTGATATTAGCATGGATACTCTTCACCGTGATCCTTACGGCGGGGACCAGACCTATCGTGGTCGTTTCAGAAAACAGCATCCAGGCTCAGCACGCCAGTTATCTTTTCCCGACCAAAACTTTCCTCTATCAAAAATGATACATTAGCGATACCGCCAAACAGCAGATCGAGAATATTCCTGTCACCATAGAGGATGTGCAATCATGATCCTTGGCAAGCACTTTGGACATCAAAACCGGAGATATCATTCTCTCTATCAATAAAATGAAGGTCAATGCGTGGAATGTAGATACGGTCTTGAAAAATATTAGCTGAGGCAAGGTAGATTTGGCAGTACAGAGAAAACATAAAATGCTGGCATTCTCATGAGCATGTGGACTGGACCATTGTGAGTTGGGGATCGCGTATACTGGTATAGATATCTCTGCTATGGGCCTTTTTAAGGATCAACGTATCAAGTTGCCTCTAGGCACTGCTATGCTCTGGGGACTGAAAGAAATAGGCTCAGAAACCGCTGCTACGTTCAATGTTTTGTGAACACTGGGCAAGTGACTGCTTTCCTTCCAGAGAGTCAAAATCTCACAGCAATTGAATAAAATGACAGGACCTGTCGGTGCGATCAAAATCGGTGGCATGTTGTATGATGAGTGAGGATGGACGTTTTTCCTCGCCTTTGCTGCTATGATTTCACTGGCGCTTGCTATCTTCAATGTCTTGCCAATCCCTGCATTGGATGGAGGAAGACTTCTCGGCGTATTGATCCAAGGTATAGGGAAGTTGAAACCAGAGAAATATTTCACTATCGAATCCTATATCAATATGATATTTTTCATCCTCCTGCTCGTACTAGGAGTCTATATTATCTTCAAAGATTTAGTCACTTTCCGAGGGGTAAAAATTCCTTTCCTTTCATAAATAAAAAAAATGACTTAACTTAAGTCACCTCTTTCAATCCTCAACCTTCTACCTTCTATCCCGCCTTGCGGGACTCCCTCGTTTTACCTGCCTACCGGCAGGCAGGCTCGGTCGCTTTCTACTACTTCTTAGTGCAGTTTTCTATCATATTCTGAAATTCTTGTGCTTTACGCTGATAGCCGGGAAGATCGTTATTGATATTTTTGATGCTTTCTTTTTTGAGTGCCAGAAGTGTCTCATTGAGATCTACCAATACTCCAGGATCGACGCAAGTCTTACTCTCTGCCATTTTGATAAGCTCCTGGTAGGTTTGCTCGTAATTATATTGATTTTGGAGTGCCTCGGGGTTGGTCTTTGTGATCTGATGATACAACACATCTATTCTCTGCCACAACACTTCAAATCCCGAAAAGATAGAAGATTTTTCTGCGGGATGATTTTGGACGTATCCATAAGAAAACCCGAGCAGTATAAGCCCGATAAGAAACTTGATGATATTATTCCTGAGTATCCTTTTTTCTCTTTTTTCCATAAGAAGTGATGAAATGTTAAAGTGATGAAATGTTAAAATGTAAGAACTGATGTGAGTGATATTTTTTTCCCTGACCTTTTCAAGCAGATTCGTAGGGGAATGTATCATGAGGATTTCAAAACACAAAGCTTACTAAACTTAAATCCGTTTGATTTTACTTGGCAAATAGATATATGGGGATCGATGATACTTTATATCATGACGTGGCTTGTATGAAAAAGGCCTTTGTCCATTGCTGGATTATGCCATGATGAGCACTGGAAGTATTTAGAGATATGATTGTGCAGGAAATCGATGACCATCAAGATCCCCTCGGAACCAAAGTCTTTACGCTCATCTCAGACAGAAAATATCTTCAGGTAGGTGACCACGCCCTGCCCATCGTTACTGCCCTACCGAGCTGGCTCAATCAGCTCTTTTTGTTTTGTACGAAAAAAAGATGCCCATTATTGTCATGGCTTTTTGATTATCGTAATCTGATGTTTTTCTATCCTATGCTCATGAGGCGCCTCTCTAGGAAGATCAAGAAATATGCTCCTAAGCAGATCATCATCTCATCATTTGCTATAGCTAAAAATATTACGCCTCTCTCAGGAGTACCTATGAAACTCTATCTCCACTCCCCTATGCAATACATCTGGAGTCATTATGATGAATATGATAAAAAGCTTCATGGGATAAAAGGCTTCCTTTTCCATTACATCGTCCCTAAGCTCAGGAAGTGGGACAAGAAGTTTACTAAGTTTGATGTCATCACTGCCAATAGCCAATATACTGCCGACCTCGCTAAGGAGCTTTATCATATGAAAGCGAAGGTCCAGTATCCCAAACTTCTCAATCTCTATTATGAGACTCCCGTAGCAGACCAACCTTTGGCATATTACGTGTATGTCGGGAGATTGGTTGCGTTTGTCAAAGAGTGCGATCTCATCATCAAGTTATTCAATAAGATAAAGAAGCCTCTGATCATGATCGGTTCTGGTCCTGATGAAGAATATTTGAAATCCATCGCTGGCGACACGATAATTTTCTTGTGATGGAAAACTCCGGAAGATATGGTTCACATTATCCAGGAAGCTAGAGGTATGATCAACCTTACCAAAGAAAGTTTCTGAATGAATACCGCGGAAGCATTGTTGATCGGCGTACCGGTTTTCGGATACAACGCAGGTGCGACCCCAGAGTTGGTAGATAGAGATACAGGGATCCTCATAGACGATAAAGATGATTTTCCAAACATCGTAGAACAATTCCGCAAATTCGATGAAAAAGAGTGGAATAGGAAACAGATTGCACTGCATATTAGAAGGAAGTTAGGAGTGAAGGTAGGTGCTTAGAACTTAGAGCTTAGCACTTAGACCTTAGAGTGTCATTGCGAGTGAAGGCGGGGTTAGACCTTAGATGTAGGAATGGTCATTGCGAGACGCAGGTAGCCTGCCCCGCACAGGCGGGGAAGCAATCTAGATAGAAAATACGATTTGAAAATTTATTTCTTAATCTTGGTGAAAATGTTCGAATCAATTATTGAGAATCTAGAAAAGAGAAACATTGCCGCTATGGAAGTAAAAACCGCACAAGAAGCAGTTGAAGAATTGAAAAAGTTAATTCCCGAGAAATCTTCAATCGGATTTGGAGGAAGCCGTACGCTAGAAAGTTTAGAGTTTCTTGACGTGCTAAGAAATTGAGACTATACACTTTTCGATAGGACTCAATTTCAAAAAGGATCCCCTGAAGCTCGTCAAATGATGTTGGACTGACAACATGCCGATTTCTTTTTATCAAGTTGCAACGCAATCACGGAAGATGGACAACTCATATTTTGAGAGACAAATGGAAATAGAATATCTTCAATCATTTATGGTCCAAGTAAAATTATCCTTATCGTAGGGAAAAATAAAATCGTAAAAACCGTAGAAGAATGACTCGCAAGGACTCAGTTCGTGGCAGAACAGATAGCAAAGAGACTAGAGAAGACCGTAGAAGAAATCTGGTGTTATAAAGTCATTGTCGAGAGACAATGGAGTAAAGAGAGACTCTCCATTATCTTTGTAGATGAAGATTTGGGAACGTAAAAAAACACCACAATTGTTCATTGTTCATCATTCATTGTTCATTCCTTCTCTATGCGAAACTCTTAGAAAATCTTAAATCTCCATTGGTAAAATATCTAATATCTTTGATACCATAACGAATTGCTGCTAATCTACTGACGCCGATACCCCAGGCGAAGCCTGACCATTCTGCTGGATCTAGTCCGGCATTTTTTATCACTTCAGGATGGACCATCCCTGCCCCGAGTAATTCTATCCGTCAGACGTTTTTACACAAGTTACAACCCTTACCATCACAGATGGGACATGCCGCGTCGATCTCAAATCCTGGCTCGACGAAGGGGAAATACCCTGGTCTCATTCTGATCTCTGTTTTCTTTCCCAAAATTCATGAAAGGATTTTCTGCATAGTATCTTTGAAATTTGCGATACTTAAATTTTTGTCGATCACGATGCCTTCTGCGTATCGGAACATCACATCATGCGAGGCATCCATACTTTCAAATCTATACACTCTGCCGGGAGATCCGAGTTTCAATGGCACGCCATACTTCATCATATCCTGCACCTGATGTGCTGAATTATGCGTTCTCAAGATCAATGGGAGTCCTTTAGGGTCCAAGTCATTGAGATAAATCGTATCATGCATCTCCGTAGCTGGATGCGTCAACGGGATATTTACGGATTCGAAATTTTCATATTTCGTGACGATCTCGTGACCATAATCGATGATGAAACCTAGTGATTTGTAGACTTCCTCGATCTCTCTTCTGACCTTTGCGAGGACAGAATACGATCCCTGGTCTAAGGGTTGTGTATCTAGAGAGATATCTACAAGATCCGCATTGAGTAACTGATTAATTTTCTCTCTACTGAGTTCCATTTCTTTGGCCTCATAGGCTTCAGTGACCTGATCCTTCGCCTCCGTAAGTTTTTGACCTAATGCTTTTCTTTCTTCAGGAGAAGCGCTTCCCATCTGCTTGAAGCCTTCAGTAATACTTCATTTCTTGCCTAAATATTTCTGGAAGAAAGCGTCTAATTGCTCTAGATCAGAGACCATTTCTAGTTCTGATTTGATTGCCTTGATATCGATCATCAGGATTCAAAGATTAAAAGACTAAAAGATCACAGATTGTAGATATATAAATCACTCGTACTTTCAACGAGTTTTTTAAAATTGTGTCCTCCTTTTTTAAAGGAGGTGGCGAGCCTGCCTGTCCGGTAGGCAGGCGAAGGCGAGACGGAGGATCTAAATCCCCCTCCCGCTCTGCGGGATCCCCAGCTAAGCTGGACCGAGGCCCCTTCGCGAAGGGGAACAGCGGTACTAAACAACGAGTTTTCTCTATTTTGTACGACTTTTGCCGATTCTGTACGATTTTTGGCGATTTTGTCAATCCGAATGGCTGAGGAGAAGCATTTTTTTTTGCTTTATAGCACTTTTAGCGGTATACTTTATATGATACAAGAAAGACCCTTTAGCTGATAATTATTTCTCATGAGTCATATCGAGAAAGATGCCTTGATTACTGTACATAATCTGACACGATGATACCCTGAAAATCCAAACAAATTGTTTGATCATTTTGATTTTTCTTTACTGAAAAATGATTTTCGTGTCTTGATGGGAAAATCTGGGACAGGAAAGACGACGCTAGTGAAACTCATCATTGGACAAATCACTGCTCCGCATAGTACGGTATTCTGTGGAGAGGATGACATCTCTAAGTACAGTGAATCGGATCTAGAAAATTATAGAAAAAAAATCGGGATCGTTTTCCAGGATTATAGATTATTGGAAGAATGCTCTGTCAGAGAAAATATTAGTTATCCTTTGAAAATATTCGGTCTAGGAGAAACTATCATAGAAAGCAAACTTGACGGCATCGTAAAGAAGATGAATCTCCGCGATCTTCTGGATGTGCCGGTACAATTTTTGAGTGCTGGAGAAAAGCAGAAAGTCTGCCTCGCAAGAGCGCTCATCCATGATCCAGAGTTTTTGATCGCTGATGAACCTACAGGAAATCTTGATCGGGAGCATACTCAGCAAGTAGCCGATCTCCTGATAGAGGCGAATAAAATGGGGAATACGGTATTGCTCATCACCCACGATATTCACCTTGTTCACTACCTTAAAGAGAAACACGCCATCAAACTTGATGCATTGAAATAGTTTTTACTTATGTACTGGGAGATTATGACAGAGTCCAAGAAAGACCTCTTGATGAAAGCCATTATGAAAAAAGTGAATCATATCGATGTTGCAGGATATCTGAAAATCGAAGTAGAAGATTTTCTGAAATATTTGCATTATTATAAGCTCAAGAATATTTTGCAAAATATTGATGGATTGAAAGAATATCTTCTCGTCTTGGATAGACAGAATACTGCGCAACTCCATGAATTGGAATATAACGGCGATAAAGACTTCCAAAAACACGAGCGCGACCTCCATTTCTACGTCTCTAAATTTGGATTGACGAAGATTGGTGAGCAAAAAATGCATCAGAAATTACGGGAAAACGAATTTAATTTACAGCAGATTATGTTGGGCGTAAAATGATTTCTACTCTTGACCGCTGACGAATTCTGTAATGCTTCTCCGACCAGAATGTCGATCAATAGGATGGTTTGGCAGAAACAACTGAAAATGAATGTATAATGTATAATTTATAATGTATAATTTCGGTGTCTTTCCTATAAAAAACAACCGTCATTATTAATTATCAATTATTAATTATAAACTGTCCGCTATCGCGGACTTTTCAATTTCCCTTGTTTCTCCAAAACAAATCCATATATTCAAGCCAATCAGAAAAAAACACCACCATTATCAATTATCAATTATTAATTATTAATTCTCTTCCATGGATTTCGATCCTAAGTTGCTGGCATTACTCGATGTCGTCATTGATAATTATATCAATAAGGGAGAACCGGTAGGTTCTAAGTTTTTGCATTCTTTGGGAGACTCCGAATACGCGCCTTCCACACTTAGGAAGTACCTCAACGTCTTGGAAAAAGCCGGGATGGTGTTTCAGCCTTACAATAGTTCTGGGAGAATCCCTACGGTGCAAGGGCTTTCCTTGTATCTAGATTCTTATCTTACTCATCAGGAGGAAGAAAAAGTCTGAGAGATCAAAGACGTGAGAAAAGGATTGACGTATCTCGTGGAGACTACGGGCGGACTTGTAGATGGGGTCGTCGTAGGATTTATCAGGAATGATGAATATTATTATCTCGGGATCAACAATCTTCTCAGAGACGATATGCTGGACGAATATCAGATGACGAGGAATATTATCCGCTTCATCGAGGAAAAAAGAGTAGTAAAATTTATCGATAGCAAGATCTTGAAAAAAAATCAAATCTATTATACCTTTATAGAAGAGAAAGATACTATCGTGTCGTGTCTGTATGCTAAGATCACTCTTAATGACTACGATTGCATCATCTCCATCATTGGCCCCACGAGAGTCAATTACAAGAAAAATGTTGCCGTCCTAAGGAAAGTTCTCCAATCTTTATAATCCGTCATCTTTATGTGAACTCCGGAAAAGTTAAACCCATCTTCAAATAAAGAAAAAGCCAAAAATACGCCTGGCTCCACTTTTGAGAATATGAAAAAAGCTGTAGACAAAGTAAAATCACAAGAGGCCGATGAAGCAAAAAAAGATGAGAAAATCCTGAATACTTTGGAGCAAGAATTCCAGGCAAGTGAATCCAGTACTTGATGACAAGGGGGGCATCCTATTCCATCCAGGATCCAACGTAAAATCATCTTATATAAACAACAGATAGATCGCCGGATACTCGATCATCCTGAGCGCCCGCCGGAAGTAGGTGAAGCAGCCTTATCTGTCTTGGAAACCATCGCCACAAGCGATCAAAATCCTAACGCCATCGCGAGAGGGATCGGAAAAATTATGAAATTGATCTTGAGCATATAAAAGGCAGCTAACAGTGAATAACTAACAACTAACAGCGTAGGAGGGTTTATATGCAAAACACCATCGCTGTTCACTATTCACTAGCCCTTTAACACTTTAACACTTGTCCTGTAAAGGATTTTATCATTTTATCATCCTATGTGAGAAATTATCCAAAGTGCATGAGGAATTGTGTACTATGTAGCGACTGATGGAGAACCTAGGTATCTCCTTATCAAAAGGCATGCACTTAGCGGAAAGATCGAACGAGTAGCTCCTAAGGGGAAGATTCAAACTGGAGAGGACATCCAACAGACCGCATTGAGAGAAGTCAGTGAAGAGACTGGCATCCCGATCAATCAGATGAAGATCAAACAGAAAGTCGGCGTGACTCAGCTCAGAAATACTGAACATCAAAAAGGTCAGATGGACAAAGACGTAACGTACTTTCTCATCCAGTATTTTGGCAATCCGAATATTGTGAAGATAGAGAATATCGAGTGATATATCGGCGTATATAAACGAGCTACGCTCAACGAAGTCCTTGGGCTCATTTATTATCAGGATATTAGAGAGCTGATCAGAAAGTGTCATACACTCATCCAAGAAAATCAGAAAATATCTGATATCAAGCAGAACTTCATTGATCAATTGGCATAACATTGGAACGTGGGAATGTGGGAACATGGGAATGTGGGAGCGTGGGAACATGGAAAGATAGAAAGTCAAAGGAACCTACACCTTTCAACGTTTCAACCTTTCAACATTTCAACTTCTTTTAAGGGTTGCTTTTTGACGATAATTGCTTATACATCCATCCATGACGGATTGAAATTCTTTATTCCCTAATTGACAGAAATGGCTCAAGTTGCACCCTCACAACCCGTAGTTTCGTATATGTTTACCGAAGTGCCTGTAGAGGTACAGGAAAGCATCAAGCTTTTGACTCATAAGAACATCGAAGGTAAATTGGATTCTTATCTCAAAAAAATCTATAAGAACAAAGCTAATGCAGAAGTTAGGATCGACTATAAGATCAATCAAACCAAGCAGAAAAGATATGAAGGAAACTTTCTCTTCGATTTTGATGGCAAAAGCTTTGTCTATGAAAGCAAGGTGGGATTTAAATTCCCAGAAGATCTGGTCAACCATGCATTTAAACACTTCAAGGAATTTCTTTCTAAAAATGAATGATAGGTGCTTAGAGGTTTAGGTGCTTAGAGGTTTAGGTGCTTAGAAGTTTAGGTGCTTAGGCCTAACCATCTAAAAGACTAACCATCTAACCCGCTAAAAAACTAAACATCTAACAAACTACCCCGCTAATAAACTAATCATCTTTAATCTTTAATCTACTTCTATGAAAAGAAACTTTCTTACCAAAGAGTGATACGAAGAGCTATTGCAAGAGCTGAATGAGCTCAAAAAGGACAAGCTCCCTAAAGTGCTAGAAAGGCTTGGAGAAGCCAAAGCCATGGGAGATCTTTCTGAGAACTTCGAATACAAATCCGCATTGGAAGATAAAGACTTCATCAATTCTAGGATAGCGGAAATCAATTCCCTTATAGAAAACGTGGAGATCATCAAGGAAGAAACTAAGGGAAAAGGAGATAAAACGGTAGATTACTGAACAACGGTAACTCTTTCCATCGAAGATGATGGGAAATTTATCGTCACTATTGTGGGGACCTGAGAAACAGCTTTGGATTTTGATCCTAGTATCAAAGCGATCAAGGATGGAATTAAAATATCTTTCGAGTCTCCTATGGGTATCGCTATCAGAGGCAAAAAGAAAGGCGATATAGTGAAAATGAGGTTAGCAACTGGGAAAAAGGAGATCAAAATATTGGAGATAAATTAATCATAAGTTCATTGCAAATAATAAAAAATCGCCCTGATCGGACGATTTTTTGTATATATCGTAGAATCTTCTTATTTACCAAGGGAAAACTTTGCGCTGGTGACTGCCCATGAATTCCAGGGAGCAAAAACGATTGTACAAGCAGCTGGGGTCTGGGTATTGCTTTCTCCTGTAAGTAAAAGTGTGAGCGCTTTAGGATCGGCATATCTCAATTTGGCATCACTGATGGATTGCAGATAATTTTGCTGGTCGGAACAGTTTTTACGAATATCTGCCATCTTATTTGCTAGTATAAAATCCTTATTTACGATCCTGATCATATTGGAAAGATTGGTCATCATGGTATCATCGATATTTTTGAAAACATAACCATAGAGATCTCCATCAAAGGCAGTCCGAATCCCTGTCCCATGTCTATAAAAGGTATAGCCCCAAAGGGAATCAAAATTATCTTTCTGCGTAGTTTGGTAATCTCCGATCAGCGCCGTACAATCTTGTCTCTTGACTACTGCTCCACAAAAGAAGCGTTCAATACTTACCACTACATTGTCTCCATACAAGATATTCACATCATTCCCGGACTTCACAGCAGAAAGCTGAGGTTGATTGGTGAAATCTAGATACAAGAAGTCATTGGTAAAATAGTATATATTATTTTTGATGATCAGTCCTTGATTGGGGAGCTTGATGGTATCTACTTCTACTATGGGGACCAGTTTGAGAAATCTCTCTATCTTCCCCACGATCTCTACTTTCCCTTTATATTTATTGAGGTTGATCGTTGCGCTCTTGAGTCAGATCTTGTCGCCATCGGTATCGATGATACTATGAGTATAATAAGGAAAATTATTGTCCACAGAGAGATATCCTGAGAAAGCTACCGACTCCCCTACCTGCATGCTCACGATACGAGAATGATCATTGTTTATCTTATTATTGATATATTGGATACTTTTGATGATCAACAAAACGATCAACAGAATGATAATTCGTTTGATAATTTTCTTCCCACTTAGTATTCCATTTTTTCTAATTTTTCTTATTATCATCTCATGGATTTTTAGACATAAAAAAAAATAGGAACAAGGATTCTTATACATATTTCCTAGAAAAATGCAAGCCTACCAGCAGAAGCTACCCTTACCTTTTATATTGCAAAACCCTAGATGAAGTGGGACAACTTAATCAATTCCTTTTTAAAACTCAATTCTCAACTGAACTTATCGTCCATCAGGGAGTATGATGGCGTATATCAGAAGCATATCTTAGATTCCTTGGAATTGGAGAAAGTGCTTCCTCTGGCTGCTAATCGGACCGTGTGTGATATCGGGACCTGATGAGGATTCCCACTCCTTCCGCTAGCGATGAGTTATCCCCAGGTCCATTTCATCGGGATCGATGCGAGGAAGAAGAAAGTAGAGGCGGTCAATCAGTTGATCAAAGAACTTGAAATCTCCAACGCTCACGCCATCCGGACCAGGAGTGAAGACTATGAAGGAAGTTTTGATGTCGTCACTGCCAGAGCCGTCGGCTATGTAGATAAGATTATCCCTTGGTCGTATCATCTGATCAAAAAGTGAGGCCACCTGGTGTTGTACAAACAGGTCTCGGAGGAAGAGAAAAAGGATCTTGTGAAGTTATGTAAGGAATATAAACTGAAGTTGATTCACGAACATCTCTACCGTCTTGGGGAAGGAGATATTGAGAGAGTGATCTATGTTTTGAAGAAAAATTAACCAATTTACAAATATTCAAATTACCAAAACAAATTAAGAATTTTAGATTAGTCTTTTTAGTCAAATCCCCCAGTCCTGTAATTACCGGACTACCCCTGCCTGCCGGCAGGCAGGTCCCCCTTTTCCCTAACGGGATTCCTTTCAGTCCGATAAAGGGGGTACTTCGATCTAGCTGATCTCTCTTTTATAATTCTACACTCTGCATTCTGAACTCTACACTCCCTTCAAAACTATCTCGATTCGCTATTCTTTTTCGTATACGATGAAGAAAATGTGGTAGTCCCTAGTAAATCCCCCGTACTAAATCCCTGCGCACGTGAAAGGTCTTCAGCATATCCTTTCTGTGTTCACCAGACAAGTTGATATATTTTTTGCGTCAGCGTCACTTGCATCTGGGACTTCCAAACCTTGGAAATAGAGACGATCTTATCTACTTTCCCAGGGATGATGAATGCTGCGTAGGTTCTGGTCCCGATATTCTTGGATCTAAAATAGATCGGAGTCGCACCCGTATTCTTTATCTCAAATTGTTTCCTCATCTCGATCACAGCGGCATCGTCGCCTTCGACTGTGTCACCATAATAGATCGTATACCATTCGCTATGAGGATATCTTTGGATGATCTGGATATCGGGTTGAAGTAATGAAATCCTGAAGAGTAGAGAACTGACCCCACACACTCCCCCGTAGAACATACGGTCTTCACCTGAGAGTCCGGAACAATAGCCTTGGAGATGGATGAGCTTCTGATTGAGATTGAATGTCGCTCCCGGCTGCAGGAGCAGATGATCTACGCTGGAAAGCGCAAGAAGATAATTCGTTTTGCTACATTTTCATAATTGAGAGATATCTTTGTCTGCTACGTAAAAAATAAATTTCTGAATGGAGTGACGCGCGAGTTGCTTTCTGGAGATGACTATCTTTTCTTGCTTGGGATCGGCTTTTTGGAGGATCGAGAGAAGATCTTCTTCTGAGGTTTTGAAGATCGGCTGCGTTCACTGATACGAAAATGATTGACTCCCTGTATCGTAAAGATCTTGGAACCCTATGATATCATCCCGCACCGCATCTACCGTTTCTTGCAGAGAAAGTTTGGGCAACGTATCTGTGCGGACACATGCTTGAGAAAGGATGAAATACGCTCACTGCTTCTGGATCTGACAGCTGGAAGATGAAAATGAGCTAGAGACAAAATTCCTCCCATCGACCAAAAGGTAAGCTGCGATAAGCAATACGGCACTTCCTAGGACTAAAAGTCCACTCTTTCTCATTATGGGATTGGAGAGATAAAACGCTTATCATCATACATAAGCCCATCTCGATTACAATTATTTTTTCTTTAGTATGGCTATTGCTTTTGACCCCATGAAGGATAGAGTTCAAAAAAACAAAAAAAATGAAAAAACTCAAAAAGGGGGTTTTGATCCCTTTCAAAAGGACAACCCAATGGTTGGCGCTCATTGAGAACGTCATTATGGGTTGCGTTCATTATTGGGTTTTTGGATTCCCAATAGTAACGGTAGGATTTTTTCAAGCCCTAGCCTTCTCGACGGAATATGCACTGAGTGCAGTTTATCAGAAGATAATCATGGGTCACGATAAAGAGATTATATGCTATGCTAACGGCAAACATATAAATAGATTCTTTTCGTATCTGATGAGGTACGTCGGATTCCTTTTAGCCTATTGGGGAGTTTTTTTATCTAGCTATCTATTTAGGTTGTGGATAATATCACAACCTGAAGTTGCAAGATGGATAAAAGACCTTACCTTGACGTGCTTTGGAGAGGCCGCTCAGGCAGAATTATTGACGAGAAACATGTTCACTGCGATCACTGCAGCATGTATTTCGTCATTTATCTTCTGTCTAGTTGTTCCTTTAACCATTTTAGGGAAACGACCATTTCTAAGATTTGTCCTTCGGACAAAAATCAAGAAAAAAATGGCTATGAAAAAATCCAATAAACATTGAATTACGCTCCTTCTCATCCCTGCATATTGCAGCAAGATAAAGAGCGTAATTTTTCTTATGTATTAATGAGTATCATTTTAAAAATATATTATACGAAAAATCTGCAATTTACAATCTGCAATCTTTTAATCCTATCCTACCACGAGAAGCAGCATCATGATACCGATACCCAAAAGGAAGAAAAGTAATTGTCGGAGCGTCTTGGAAATTTTGGTTTCTTTGTGGAGCTCTGGGATGAGATCCGAACCCGCAATATAGATGAGCGATCCTGCGGCGAATGGGATCAGATAAGATGTTATATTGCTTACATACGTGCTGACTAATATTGCAATTACCGTCCCTGCTATCGCAGCCAATGCGGTCAAGAAATTTACAAGCAAGGCTTTTTTCTTAGAAAATCCTCCATGCAACAAGATGCCGAAATTGCCCATCTCATGTGGGATTTCATGGAAGACGATCGCGATGGTCGTCGCAATCCCTACCGGCAAACTTGCGATATAACTCGCTCCGATGATCAATCCATCGATCAAATTGTGGACCACATCACCGATCATATTCATGATGGCGAAAGGATGGACATGCGTCTTGGTGATCGGCATATGGCAGTGATTTCGATGGATGACCTTCTCCGTGATCAGACCAAAAAGGATTCCTCATAAAATAAATAAGGAAGTCTGGATGCTCATGACACCATGGACTACAGTTTGAGGAATGAGATGGATGAAGACATCACCAAACAATGCCCCTGTCGAGAAGCTGACGAAATAGAGTAAAATCTTTTTGAGATTTTCTAACTGGATCCCCAAGGTGATGACACCGATCAGAGAAATTGAGCTCACAATGAGGACACTTATTAATGAATAGAGTCGAATTTGGGACATGGGATGACTTGATATAAAATTGAGGATTGAGAGATTGAGGATTGAGAGATTGAGGATTGAGAGATTGTAATTCCTCAATTTCTCAATAGTCTGCTAGGGCAGACTTCAATGGCTCAATCTTCCTAGATGATTTCTCTCCTTATACTTTTATCCAATCTCACCAAGCATTCATAGACGATGGTTTCGCTTGCTTGGGCTAATTGGTCCATGCTATTTTTGGCATCGGGAGCGTTGCTAATGATCTCTACTTTATCTCCGATAGCGACCTCGGCATCTGATTTGCAGGTGCATAAATTCATGCAAATGGTCCCGATCTGTTTGATCCACTGCCTCCCACATTTCATCATGAGCTTCCCTGAAGCTGCTCTGGGAAGTCCTTCTCCGTAGCCAAAAGGGATCGTCGCACAGAGTTCTCTATCATAAGGTTTATAGGTATGATTGTAACTTACTCCTTCTCCTGGCCGTGCAATCTGAGTAGAGATCACTCTGGAGCTCACGGATAATGCTGGCTTGAGTGGTTTCGCTTTTTTATGTAAGGGCGCATGTGATGCAAATGGACTGTACCCATAGAGCGATATTCCTGGTCTGAACGCATTGAAAAAATCGTCATTGATCTTAAATATCCCTGCGCTATTGCCGATATGCCTCCAGGTCGGAGCATGCCCATAATCTACTAACTTATAATACATCGTCCTAAATTTTTTGATCTGCTCCTCGATCCCATCGTATTCAATCTCGTCAGCGCTATAGAGATGAGACATCACTCCCTCGACCGTGATGGTGGGGAATTTTTTGATCTCTTCTAAGATATCGACGAGCTGATCTTCTTGGATCCCTTCTCTATTCATGCCCGTATTGAAGAACAGGTGGACGTTGATGTCTTTGCCTATCTCTCCCAGTGTCGTAATAGTCTTTTTATTATATACACAAAACGTCACTCTATGGAAATTAAAATTTCTATAATTTTCTAGCAGAGTTTCTCAGAGCAGTAAGATCTGTTTGTTGCTATATTTTTTGACGATCTGATATTCTGGGAAGCTATCTACGACGAGATAGGGCGCATCAGTTTTTCTCAAAATTTTAACCATCTGTTTGAGGCCGTGGCCGTAGGCATTGGATTTGAGGACGGGAAATATCTCAGCATGAGGCTGGAGGGTTTGGAGGAAATCATAATTACTGAGGATGGCTTTCTTATGTATGGAGATGACATTCATCGGTTTGATGTTTGGAGTGAAGAGAGATTTGAGGAATCAAAGCATCGTCTCAGATAAGAAATAAAGTCTGGTAAAGTTGTATGTTGAGATTAGCTATTCACGCAAGGATTACAATAAAATTTTTTCTTATAATAAAAAATCCTCTGCCTAGAAAAGATCAAAGGATATTTTTCGAAAACTTTTTAATGTTAGAATATTTTTGAATTAGTTCTTCCCTTTTGACTCTAACAGTTCAAGCAAATAGGGCTTTGGGTTATATGGATTGTCATTATGGAATGTTCTCATCATATCCATTAAATCCCTGGAGAGTTTGTTATTTTTCTTTTCTGTTTTTTTTATTTCTATGGAATCTTGCCCACGGACATCTTGTTGATTCAAACCGTTATCTTCATCTAAAACAACACTATTCTCTCCTCCTAAATTCATTTCTTCTGTTTCCATCTCTATCATTTTTAATAAATAAATACTTACTGACTAAGTTACTTATATTTTTTACAAAGTCAAGCCATTAAGAAGTTTTTCTTATAACAAAGCAGAGCCCCCTATGAAGAGGCTCGCCGTTAAAATTGTTAATACTCGGGGACCTACCCCTTACTTTCTTTTTGTACCCATTCTTCGAACGCAGCAAGGAAAGCTGCGGCTTCGACAATCCCTTTGATTTCGAGGAATTTCTGAAATGAATCACTAGGAGATGATGTCCCCTTTTTTAGGTTTCTAACGCACTGTGTTATCTGCAGACGCGTTTGTCTTTCTCTCCCTCCTATCTCAGTAGGCATATTGTAAGACACTTTAAGGTCACCTTTGAACCCTTCTTCGATGATGAAGAAGTCGAATTGTTTGGTGTTTCCTCCGCCTTTTGGGTAAGAGATCTCGACGCACATTTTTGTTCCATCAGGTGCAATTGCACCGTTTGGAGTCATGCATTTAATTGTTACTAGTGGTATCATAAATTTGTATTTTAAATTAATTTTTTTGATTTTTATTTTTATATATTTCTTATATTAGAAGTCAAGCCATTTGAAATAATCATGATATTTTGGTGGGGATGTAGATTTTCAGGATTGAATTTTTAAGAAAAAAGCATATACTGTAGTAGCGAAGAAAATACTGCTTCGCAATCGAGGCCTTGCTGGTGGAGAACTAGTTTTCACCGCCTTCCTGCTAAAGGTATACAGGGCCGCGTACTCAATGATTCCCAAAGCACAGAGTTTCCATACTACTGGACAAAATGGTAGCCTTCTCCTTCAGACCGGAATGACAAAATCACAACTTTCAACTTTCAACTTTTAACTTTCAACTGCGAAGCCTATGCATCCTCAGATAGATGTCTTTACTGCTCAGGCAATCTCCGGTCTCAAACATGCAAATAGACTTGCATCACGCACAGACCAGAGAACTATAAGGGGAGATGATATCTTCTTCGGAGTATGCAACTTTATCAAACAGCATGATCTATCAGGAGAATTTCAAAGTGTCATGGGATTGCCTCATGGGGAACTTTGTACATGAGAGATGGAGAGGAAATACCACCTAGAAGATGATACTATCATCTTTATGGAAGAGAAAAAACTTCGTCTCGGGAAAAAGCTCTCCGACCGTGTAGGGAAGATCCTCGCGGATGGAACAGCCAAACTGGACTTATGAATCCTGTTTTATATATCATTTTGTGATTTGTCCAGCTCATGTACCCAGCACTTACAGGAGGTCGGAGTAGACCTCAAAAGGGCATTGAGAAGCTGTGAAAACATCATTCGCAACCCCCTCGTACAGCAGCATGGCTTATTTGCTTTTTTGGAGATCTTGAGTAAAATACTAGCAGTATTTCATTTAGATCCTAAAACAATCGAAACGATGAACTTAGAAAACCTCAAGGAAGCTAGCGACATCAATATGCTTTTGGACGCTGTCGATAGCGAAATCATGGAAAACAAGGACGTCTCTACTGCGGAGGCAGAGAAAGGCGGCAAAAAAGACGAAAAAAAATTAACAATAGAATACTTTGGTACTGATCTTACTAAAGAGGTAAAAGATGGCTTGATTGATCCGATCATCGGAAGAGCAAATGAAATCAATCAGATCATTTATACGTTGCTGAGAAAAAACAAGAACAATCCCCTCCTCTTGGGAGAAGCCGGCGTCGGAAAGACTGCCGTGGTAGAAGGATTGGCACAAAGGATCGCTCGTGATGAAGTTCCTGATAAATTGAAAAATAAAAGGATATTTTTATTGGACATGGGGACCCTGGTCGCAGGGACGAAGTATAGAGGTGAATTTGAAGCAAGGATGAAATCTATCCTGGAAGAAGCGATGGATCCGATGAATAATATCATCATGTTTATCGATGAGATCCATACCATCATCGGAGCTGGTGGTGCAGAAAATAACGATGCCGCGCAGATGATCAAGCCACTCTTATCAAGAGGGAAAATTAAATTGATCGGGGCAACGACATTCAACGAATATCAGAAACACATCGAGAAAGACGCGGCGCTCAAGAGAAGATTTCAGGAAGTCGTAATTAACGAACCTGATCCTGAAGCGACGATGGGCATCTTGAAAGGATTGAAACAAGTGTACGAAGATTTTCATGGAGTGCAATTGCTGGATGAAGCATTGGAAGCAGCCATGAATCTCTCTAGGAGATATATGATGAATAAGTATTTGCCAGATAAGGCGCTGGATATCATCGATGAGGCTGCCGCAAGAAAATCCACCATGAATCAAAAACTCGATACTGATGCTGACTATAAAAAATATGAAGACACCCTGAGCAAGCTCCAGAAAAAGATCGAAGAATCTATAGAGAAACAAGATTATTTCGGTGCTGCTGAGCTCAAAGATAAGGAAGAACAGATCAAGATAGAGATGCAGAAAATCAGAGTACAGAAAAATGTCCCTACTCATCTCAGACCACTGATCGATGCCAAAGATATCGGAAATGTCCTTGCCGATAAGACAGGGATCCCTACGCATATCGTGAATGAAGATGAAATCACCAAACTCAGAAGACTAGACGCCGACCTCAAAACGAACATTATCGGGCAAGATGAAGCCGTAGAAGCGGTAGTCAAAACGCTCACGAGAAGCAGACTTTCTGTCGTTCCCAAAAATAAACCTATCGGTTCATTCCTTTTCCTCGGACCTAGTGGTGTCGGGAAAACGTACTTAGCTAAATTGATTGCCAGAGATTATTTCTGAGATGAAAATGCTCTGATCAGGATAGATATGTCTGAATTTATGGAAAAATATTCTGTCTCTAAATTGATCGGTTCGCCAGCTGGATACGTGGGGTATGATGAGGGAGGTGGCCTCACCGAAGCAGTGAGAAGAAAACCTTACTCAGTCATCTTATTTGATGAGATAGAAAAAGCCGCTCCTGATGTATTGAATATCATGTTGCAAATATTAGATGAAGGACATCTGAAAGATGCCAAAGGCAGATGGATCGATTTCAAAAATACTATCATCATCATGACGTCAAATATTTGATCAGAAGAATTTGTCAAAAAACAATCTCGCATCGGATTCTCTATGGGTAATGATGAGGGAAAGAAAGTAGTAGATATGGATTTCGAGTCTGTAAAAGAAAAAGTATTTGAAGAGATGAAAAGTACCTTATCACCAGAATTGTTGAATAGGATAGATTACAAAATCATCTTCAGACATCTGGATAAACCGATCCTAGTGAAGATATTGAAGACGAAATTAGATCAATTTCTCGCTACGTGGAAGGCTGGCTCAGATGTACAGTTGCCAAAGTTTAGTGACAAGAAGATAAAAGAGATTATCGAGAAAATTTACGATCCTCAATATTGAGCACGTCCTGTAGAGAGATATATCCAAGACGAAGTTGAGCCGGTCCTCATTAAGAAGATCCTTGATGCTAAGAAAGTCTAGCCTATTTGTCATTCCGGCCTCAAGCTTTGCAACCGGGATCCACATAAACAAAAATCTCCGGAACGATCTGGAGATTTTTTTGAAGGGAGAAATAGGTATAGTGGACAAAAAGGGGTGGGTTTTTTAGAGACAAAAACGGGTGGATTATTTTATCGTACGTGATAAGAATTCAAAACATAGTTTAACTTTCTCGGTTCTAGCTAATCATCTATGTATTCTTGTATGTGTTT
>CAIXFE010000029.1 GCA_903918675.1 uncultured bacterium | reverse complement strand
TTGGCGCTTGTGAGCGCTGTAGTATATTCTGTTTCATCGATTTTTTCTTCCAGATCGCTATTTGGCCATGCTTTGAAATAGGTATATTTTTCGTCGGTGGATCATTTTATATGACGCTTAGAATATTCTGTTCACTTCTCCCCGCTCTCTCCGAGAATCCAAAAAGCACTCCGAACTTCAGTCTCTTTGGTACCATTAAGCTTTGTAGTGGGATACTCTTCCTCAGATGCAACAGTTTTAAAATCGGCCTTGGAAGTAGCAAAAAGTCCTTTGATATAATCAGTATCGAAATAGGCCAATAGATTTTTTTTGACGTTTGCAATTTTCTCCTTCGCTTCAGGATATTCTTCGTTGGATTGTAGTGATTCTGGTCATCACATGATCGGTAGGGAAAGGAAGTAAAATTATGCCTTTTGTATCGGTTGTTCTCCCGGAGTTGAGTCGTTCATGACGAGATCATTGTTAGCGAGCTCGAGTAGTTCCTCTAATATCTTATCTCTTTCCTTCGTTAGGTCGAGGCGTGCATCTGCATCTGCCTCTGCTAGGATTTCTTTATCTATGAATTTCAAATAGTGGATGACATCGCTTGTTCCTTTCGTGTTTTCCAAATATTGTGTGTTCTCTTTTAGCTCATTAATATCATCTATGGTAATAGGTGATCATAATTTTACAGGATTCTTTAGATAGATCGAGCAAGCATATTTTAATTGGAAAAGATACGCATGGAATTCTGTATCAGAGACTAAGTATACTTTGAGATTTTCTTCCAATAGAGCATTATATCTTATATTTGTCTTTTCCATATGTTTTTTACGGATCTCTTCATCCGCAATCTTATCTCTTAGAGAAACAATACTTTCTTGTGTGGCTTTGGAGGCGCTAATATAATCTGGATCTTGTAGATTGGCTTCATATATTATCTTTAATACTTTCAAATCTTTTTGCTTCTTTTCAAGTGCGATTTTATAACCAGATATTGACTCTTCTCATGACTTCAGATCACTTTTCTTGTATACAGTATTTTCTTCAAGAAACTTATCCCGTAAAAGGTTAGAGACTGATGTTATTTTTGATTCGTTGATTGTAAGTAAGTTGTTTACCCGATGAAAGTTATGTTGTAGCGCATGCATAACCTCATGTGCTAATGATATTTCGTTTATATCATCGGGCACATAAATTTTATTAGTCACTAGATCAAATACTCCCGCAGACTTTATTCCCGACACCCAATCTGATTTGTCCCATTCACTACGTGGCATGATGACGATTATATCATCTATTTTTTTCAAATATTCTTTAGTGTTATCAAGGGTCTCTTTACCAGCCATTAAAGTTGTGGTAGTAAGTTTGCTCTCTTCCTCTACAGTCCCAAATTCTTTTTTTGATTCCTTGAAAACTCACTTGATATAATCAGTATCAAAATATTCCAGCAGATTTTTTTTGACGTTAGCAATCTTCTCCTTCGCTTCAGGATATTTTTCATTAGATTGTAATGATTCTGGTCATCACATGATTGTCGACGGATGAAAATAAAATATAAATATTTAATTTTTTTTATTTGTTTCATCCTCTTCTGACTCTTATGAACTTGCTGACAATATCCATTGTCAGCTGCCCTATGGCATGACGTCTACTCTTCAACCTTCCAACACTCCCACCCTCCAATCTATTTCCTCTCTTTATTCTCTTTCACGCATTGCCCTACAAATTCATCCACTCCGATCTCATATTGTTTCTTCGACCTATATTCTCTGATAGAAAGTGTCTTTGTTCACTCTTCTTTCTCACCCACGATGACGATGTAAGGGATTTTCATCAACTCAGCATTTCTAATTTTTTTACTGAAAGAATCATCACTTTTATCTACACTTACTCTCAGTCATGCATCATGCATCTTGGATCTTACATCTTCGGCATATCCAATAAACGGCTCAGCGACTGGGATAATCTTCACTTGTTC
>CAIXFE010000028.1 GCA_903918675.1 uncultured bacterium | reverse complement strand
TATCATAGGAATATCTCTTCACGCATGGATATTCTCTTAGTATAGATTTTACGGGCGTTTGCCCAAATGCGTTTTATTTTATTACTCATTGTATCATGGAAAATGAAAAAAAAATGCACCACAAATGGAAATGCTTTTTCGGTATCCTTTTTGTGCTTAACTTCCTTTTGCTCGTGTATATCGCATTCTTCAAAAGAGATGCCCTACGATTGGAGACATTGAAAACTGGTGGATCTGCTAATATGAAATTAGTAGAACAATTGTATAGATCTCCTGCTTATGCAGCACAACAAAATCAAGCCATTCAACAAGTTTTGAGTAGTATGCAAGCGGGTGCGGCTCAACAGCCTACACAGCAAGCTCCTACTACTGATACTACCACGACTCCTACCACAACTACGCAACAATAATATCTGCGAATGCTTGTGAATACGTTTATTATCCTTTTTATCCTTTTATGTTTCATACTATGGAACAAGAAAAATCAATGCATCACAAGTGATGGAAACTGTCATTTATTATCATCTTTATACTGAGTTTCCTTTTGCTTGTATATATCGCTTTCTTCAAAAAAGATGCTCTTCGATTGGAGACATTGAAGACGGGTGGATCTACTAATATGAAATTAGTAGAACAATTGTATAGATCTCCTGCGTATCAAGAACAACAAAAACAAGCTATTCAACAAGTCCTAGATAGTATGAAATCAGGGACAGCCCAACAACCTACACAAGCAGCTACTGGTACTGCTCAAGATGCAACAGCGCCCACTTCTACAGTGGATCCAAGTGCATTAGCAACTATCAAGAAAGATGCCTATGTGGAAGGAAATAAAAATGCAAGGATTACGGTATTGGAATATTCTGATCTCGTCTGTCCTTATTGTAAAAGACAAAGTGATAGCAAAATTCTCGACCAGCTCGTTTCTCAATATGGTAATGATGTAAATGTCATTTACAGAAATTATCTTGTCCATCCTCAAGCAGAGAAACTCGAAGAAGGCAGCTTATGTATCTGAGAACTTCTTGGAGCGAAGAAGTATTACGAATATATCGCACAAGTGTTTGATCTTACGGATACATCAGACACTGCAGTGATCGCATTGGCTAAATCATTATGAGCCCCAGAAGCGGCATTCACAACTTGTTTCAATAGTGGAAAGTATGCTACTAGCATAACTAATTCTACTGATGAAGGAAGGACACTCTTTGGTGTGACTGGTACTCCAGGTAATGTAATCATCGATAATCAGAAAAATACATTTACTTTGGTGGCTGGTGCTTATCCAATAGAAACATTCCAGGCAGATATCAATAAAATACTTGGGAAGTAGTTTGGGGATCTTCGATCCCAGTGAAGAGTTAACAGTGAACAGTTAATAGTTGGGGGAATAATGATTCCATTTATATATAGAAAAACGGTCGAGAGGCCGTTTTTTTTGAAGCTAGAAGCTAGATGCTAGAACCTAGAAGCTAGATGCTAGAACCTAGAAGCTAGAACCTAGAACCTTATTTCTTATTTATCCTTGTCTTGCTAATCTCGTATTCTAATTTCTCTATGTCAGCTTTGAGGAGGCTCATCTCTTCTTTTTTTATATTGATTTTTTTCTTCTCGCTTTTGTCCAATGATAATTTTGCCGTTATATTCCTTAGCTTCTGTAGTTCTTCTTTTTTGCGTTCGAGAGTCTGCTTGAGGAGATAGCTCGTATCTTCTTCTTTGATCGGTTTGCTGACTCATCTCATGCCTATCGTGACATCTATGATGCTATCTGTTTCATATTTTTGGAGATCTTTTTCTTTGTCGATGTACTCTATCTTTTCTGTGTTTACTAATTTTTGTATGATATCTTCATTGCTCCTAATGTAGTGGAGAAAATCAATGGATGCACTGAAGCAGATATCTACCTTTTGATGTCTTGGTTGTTGTATCTTTTCTCTGAGTGCAGTAAATCTGTCGATGATGTCCATAAAAAGTTGCGTTTTATAATTTTTGTTTTCTTTCTGGAAGAAAGGTGCTAGTCTTTGGCTTGTGAGAGTCCCCTTGAAATTGAATGTATCCCATAACTTCTCAGCAAGGAAGGGAGATAACGGTGAGATCAACTTGATAATCATGCCCACACAAAAAAGGGTAGTCTGACTTGTGAGTTCATCCTCTCTGATCTTTATGATTTCCAAATATTTTTCACAGAAATCTTTTTTGATGCAGTCTACTACCTTTTGAGCATATGCTCCGATATCGTTTTTATCTCTATATTCTCAGAGTTCTTCATAGAGTTCTTTGAGTCTGCATACTATCCAGTATTCTATAGGATTGCTCTTGGCTATCTTTTTCTCGAGAGTGACGCTCATAGCTTCTAGATCCTTCTTCTCTTCTTGTTTCTTCTTTTTGAGGCTCTCAATATATGTGGTATAGATATATCTGCAGGCGTTTCGTGTCTTATTGATAAATGCGGTGTATGGCTCTGGATCATCGGCTGTGAACTTATCTGGAGGTGTTCATGCAATGATGCTGTATAATCTGACTCCATCGGTTCATCGTTTCTCTATCATCTCTTCAAATACTTCTTCTGAGAGTCCTTTATTTTCTGGATAGACAAAGAGTGAATCTATCGTTCCTTTTTTATCTATGGCTGCGCCTAGAAGGATGGTCTTGATCGCGTTATTGATGTTTTTTTCATCAGTGAAGAGTATGGTCTTTTTACTCTCTTGATCCGTAAAAAATCCTCCTGCATCCAATAAAAGCAGGCTAGTAGCTAAGTTGCTATCTATCTTTTCATCACTTATGCTAATCGTCTCTTCACTCTTGGTCATCGCTGCAAAATTGAATCCATATTTCCCATCCTTTCTATTGATGACTGCAAACGTCTTGTCTAACATGTCCATCAGTTGCGTCGTGAATTTTTCTACTCCACTCATGCCTTTCTCTTTGTTGGCATATTCGAAGAGTTTGAGAAACTCATTGATCTCTTGTTTATATCCTCTTGGGAGATCTGTATCGAAGATATCCATATATATTTGACCCAATGGGACTCCGCTTTTCTGGTGAGAAAATATGATATCGATAAATTCTTCTATGGTGAAGTTGGCCGATAGTCTTTGATCGGTGATGAGATTGAATATCAACATAGCCAAAATTATCTTTTTATTTTTTAGCTTTTTGATCGGCAACTCTAGAATACTTTTGTCGCTTAAAAAAAATTGTTGATCATCTTCTGTCTTCCACAATGGCAAAGAGATCCCAAAAGAATCCTTTTTGCTTATCGGTCGAAAAGAGCTTATGGGGCCAAGGTTTCCTACTAGCCGATCTTTTTCTTCATGAGGCTGGATGTCGATGGTATTGATGAGTTCTTGCATATGGTCGGCATAGGTATCTGTCTCATCCTTATGGAAAAATCGTTGTTCGCAGATGATGGGTTGTAATCTCTCTCCATAATGTTTGTCAGTGGCGACCTCATATTCTGCTTGTTGTATGGATTCCATATTGTGGATATCCTCAAGGTTCTGGATGATATTATCGAAGAAGTCGGCTACTTTTTTTCCACTAAAATCTCCTGCTAATTTGGTAAAGCAGTTGTTATGGTCGATGGCGAATTTATTTAATTTCAATTTATGCTTCTTAGCTATCTCTAAACTCTTTTTGTCGTGACAAGGCGTGATCCTAATGATGCCGTTTCCGCTGCTGGGTTCTATGGTCTCTTCGCCAATGATCGGGATAGTCTTATTTATAATCGGGATGATCACTTTGTGCCCGATCAGTTTCTTATACCTTCTATCATCTGGATGTACTGCTAATGCCACATCACCAAATATTGTCTCAGGGCTCGTGGTTGGGACGACGAGAGTGATGTTTTTGGTGTCTACGAAATATCTGATGTTGTATACTTTATCTTTCACTTTTTTCCATACGATATCATCTGTGGCAATATTTGTCTGAGCATGATTGCTCCGGTAATTGATGGCATAATCTTTGGCTATCCATCACTTCTTGGCGAAGTCTACAATAAGATTTCTTATCTTACGTGAATTAGCAGGTGAGATGAGCGATTCTTCAGCTGTTTCGTCGAATGCACATCCAAACTGTATCATATGTCTGATCCATTTTTCTTTCTGTTTGTCGATCAGCTTTTCTCGTTGCGTCGCCTTATGGATCTCCTTTTCGTAATCATTACTGCTCGTCTTATAGGAAAAAAGCGGACGAAAGGTCACGTGCTTCCCCGTCATATGGAGATATCTGATGAGTGAGTCTTGTTTGATAAATTGGAGAAATTCATGATAGGAATTTGTCTTGGGCTCTAGTTGGATAGGCATATGCAGGACTGTTATGCTGTCCTTTTCTTTTGGCACTTTAAGTCCCTTGGGTCCTCGGAGTTTGTTTCTATTTTGTGTGGCAAGGATCTCTTGCTGGATGATCTGAGGCGTGTACTTTTTGGGAAAATCTGCCATTTTTTATTTCTATTGAATACTAAAAGCGTAGATCGATCTCTCACTTAAATCAATTTTCACGGTGCCATTAGTCGTTAGAGTATTTGTAGAGTCTAAAGATGCAATATCCAAAGAGAGCGATCATGATGAAAAGAAGGACGTTTTCTACAGGTCAAACCTTCACTTTCTTTACAGTATCCATCTGTAAATTTGTCCCATCCTTGCAGGTAGCTTCTACGAGGTAAAATGCGTATTCATCTTTTTTGGCGAGTTTATTGAAGGGATATTCAAACATAGTCCCTGTGATTTCGCCTACTTTCTGCATCTTGGTCGTATCACTCGTTTCAAAATCTGATCTATAAATGATGTAAGTATTGGCATTTTCTACACCACTCCAGACTAAGTAATGTTTGTCTCCTATTTTTTCATCTGTGACGGTGATCCCCTTGACGACGCAAGAAAGCTCTTGTCCTATGATGATCTGTGTTACCGCTGATGGTAGACCGATAGGATTTTCACTATCGTCGAGTGGGGTGATCTGAAAATAATATGTCTGCCCAATGTTAAGATTTTCTATCATGACTTGATTGAGTGGAGTGATGACTGATTGATCAAGGCTGGTCTCTCCTGTCCCGTATGCGATCTTGTATTTGCTTCCTGATCATCAGATGGTCTCCCAGGTGACATTGAGTTTAGTTTTATCTATTGCGTCAGAATACATTCTGATCTTACCTATGGCCGTTCATTTCTCTACGAAGAGTGATGCTACTCAAGTATAATTTTTTTGCTGTCCAGCACTCATGAGTTGAAGCGATACGTCGATATTTCATTCGGTGTCCATCAGGAGCTCTTTGCTGAAAGTTCCCGCAGTAGTCAAATCCATAGGCGCCGATTTTCCGTTGCTCAAAAGCAGCTCTGCGGAGCTTACACTGTCGCTTGTACTGACAATGAAGTTCGCTTTGGTCCCTTGCATGATTTTACTGCTTGGCAGAATTTGTAGACTATTGAATATCCCGTCACTAATTGGCGAGTAACTAAAGTTTATGTCATCTGATGCTCCGATTACTTCATTATTTGCATCGCTTATTTTGACTTGCAGAAGATTCTCTCCAGCAATGGCTCCAGAAATATATGCATTGATATCTCACAATTGGTCTGTGGATCCTTGATCTATGATTTGATCGTTGAGATAGATGCTGAAAGGGGCATTGGGCAAGTTGGGTGCATTTGCTATGACATTGATGACATTATTTTTCTCTATCCCTCCGCTTGTAGGTGAAACAATAGATACGTTTTGGGCGTTGGTCTCATTATGTACGTCTCCTACGATGATGGTTTTTTCTCATTTTATAGTGTCGTTGATGATATCAGATACTTCTACTGAAAACGTTCAGGCTTTTTTGATCACCAATCCCTTGGAAAATAATTTCACTCCCTGATCTTGTGGTAAGAATGTATATAGTCCATCGCTAGGCACTACGTAATCAGCGGTATCTACGATACCATTGATCTCTATAAAAACATCTCCTTGATAATTTTGGACGACGTCTCCATTAGCAGTGACGGCCTTGATCGTAATATCTACTGCCTGATTGACATCAAATGAGCTTGGTGACACCTCGACGATAAATGCATCCGGTTGTGTATCTGCATATCCACGGTTGAATGCAATAGTGCCGATAGCGAAAACAGCGACGATGATGATGCCGATACTTGCCATAAAGTTTTGGGTAAAACTTTTTTTCATATGATAGTGAGTAGAATGATAAATCTATTGTTAACTATTGGACATTAGTAATTGGTAATTAGTAATTGGTAATTTGTTGTTTTTGAATCGGCAAATCGTTTATTCGGTAATCGTTATTGATATATCTGTGTATTTTTTCTAAGATTCAAAATTCTTTTATTGCTTTATTTTTTACTCGCTATGTTCCATAAATTCAGACAAGTTGCCAACTGAAAACTTTTGTAGGCCACTGTGTGTCCGTCCTTTGGATTCTCCCAGCACGATATCTTTTTGCTGTCATGAAAAAGGGATACCGATGATTTCCTCACTGGCATTGATGTCTGATAAATTATTTACGGTGACCGTGAAGCTATTTTCGCTGGTCTTTTGTACTTGGAAGTCTCCCTGTCCTGTGAGATCTTGAGTATCTAATGTAATGTCGGGATTGATATACAGGATCCCTTGAAATTTACTTAATGAGCCTGTGTATTTATCTGCTACAAATATTTCAAAATCTCCGCTTTGGGTCTTGTAAGCGGCATCTCGTCACTGTTCCCTGATGATCTGCTTCTCCTGGAGGGAGAGAATGCTCGTGAGAAAAAAATCTGGATTGCGTTTTATATAAAAGATAGCGATAGCACAAATCAATGCTAAGAGCAGTATTGTCCCATTCTGTTTGATCTTTCGGGCTATTTTTTTCATGCTATCACAAAATTATTTAAACAATGGTTTCTTCACTGTCCTTATTTATGATTCTCGAGAGGAAAATCAATTGAATTTTAGCGGAAAGCTTGAAGCATAAAGCTAGATGTTAGATGCTAGGAGTTAGAAGCTAGACTTGTAAATGCTTGCGTTGATATTTCCTGTAAGGAGCGTTATCGAGCCATTAATCTGATAGTCTATTAGGACGTATCATCCTATTTTGGTTGCTGGAGGATTCTGCATATCAAATAAAAAATTTCCCAGGCTGTAGATGATCGGTTTGCCTTGGTATCGTCAGATGTCTTGGGTCACGTGAGGATGTGTACCTATGATAATGTCAGCTCAACATTGGATAAGTTGTTTGGCAATACTCTCTTGCGAAGCATCATGCGTAGTTTGGTATTCCGTTCCTCGATGGACAGCCACGAGAGAAATTCTTCCTTCAGTTTTATTTTTTTTCAAAATATCGCAGTACCCGGAAAATAATCGTCTCGGCGTGATCGTAAAATCAAATCCCTCTCGAGCTATCGGGATGCCACGAATACTTGTTTTCCATTCATAATTTTTTTGGAAATAGGTGCTATTTCTTACATATCCGATGGGCTGAATATTGTTTTGTTTTAGGAGCTGAATGGTTTCCTGATGCGCCTGAGTACCTCAGTCAAAAGTATGATTATTTGCGACGTTGGCTATGTTGAATCATAGCTCGCTGAGATATGGAAGTATGATATCAGAGGAACAAAACTGTACTTGTTTGTGTGATGCAATGCAATCTTTTGCATCCTGTACGATGGGTGTTTCGAGGTTAAAACCAACGAAATCTATACCAAATAATTTCCTATGTGGATAGATTTGTGGATCCAGATCTGTATTTTCACTCTGGAAAAATGTTTTGAAATGATTTTCTATCGATGCATCGGTAGAGAGAAATTGCGCTACCTGTCTATCAAATATGAGATCCCCGAAAAACGCCAATGTGAACCCATTCGCCTCTGTTTTCTGATCGGAGTAAGAGATGAATTGTCTGGAAGTATTTCCTGTACCTAAATTCTTCCCTACGATCGTGCTGCTACTATCTCTCAGATATAATTGCGGATACTCTTTATTTTTTTGCGCCAACGAATTCACTACATACAGACAACTCGGGCAATCGACCTCTAGAGAACTATAGTCTTGGATGCCTGTAGCGTTATTCAATGTATAAAAACTTTTCTGATCATGCAACCAAGCAAAATTTTCATCGGTATAATGAGAAAAATCTACTGACGCGAGAATGAGCGTCTTACCTTGGAACTTCTGATCAATAATTCCACTGATAAGTTTTGTGTCACCGACGAATTTTTTCGGCTGAACGATGATGGGGGATATCTTGGCATGAGGGAAAGTATTTTTGATGAAGGAAAACTGTGCTCCTATCCCATGCTCTGTTATATTTTCTGTGTCGATACATGGCAATTCGTCACTAGCTTTTCGTTCATCGATGGGGAGGCAGGTATTTTGATAACATAATTTCTTTCCACAGAATTTCGCCATATCGCCCGTGAGCACATTGAAGTGATCCGGACTGATGATGATGATATGGAGCGGTTCACTTTTATCTATATGGTATGAGGTTTGTAAGAAGGTATAGAAATTTTGTATGGTGTTTGGCTGGATAACAAAATGAGGTACTATTGCGAAATAGCTTTGTGGCGTGGACTCTCTGGCTGGGGTTTCTGTATGGTCTTTGACTATCCGTAACCGTAGACAGACCATCAATAAGCACATCCCAACCAGAGAAAAAATTCAGTATATACTTTTTTTATGCATGATTATTTTTGAAGTGTATCTCAAATAAGCGTTTGGAAAGGGAGTGACATAAGCGTTGTTGCTTTCCCTGATCAGAGCGTATCGTAACTATTTTGTCGGTCTTCATCGGTATATCTCCCAGCGGTTTTGGATGGAATAGGTTTGCCATAAAATTCATAATGACTGAACATGGGGCCGATGACAATTCTTGCGCCATTCACATCATTGATCATGACAGCGAGGAGATATGGCCTACCGACTGCCTCATAGAGTGGCCCATATTTTCCTGACGTGAAGATGTCAGCTATAATGGATGATCTTTTTTCTTTCTGTAGAGGGAGTCCGATAAGTTTTTCTGGTGTGGTTATGGCAGTCAATTTATTTGCATAGAGTCTGAGCGTATCGAAGTCTGCATCAGAAACTTTTGCGTTCTGGGTTTGAGCTACTCCGATTTTTTTCGCGAGGTTCAAGAAAGTAATGAAGTCGAGATTACTCTGACCAGAGAAGAACGTATTAGTCTGTTGTGTGAGCTCGATGAGCTGATCTATGAGGTCGATATTGGGTTCTACATATCACTTAGGTACAGGCAATGCAGGAGGATCTACAGAGATCGCACAAGGTCCTTCTCCGCCTCCGCCCTTTTCTGCGTATGCTTGTTTGACATACAAGAGGGTATCGTGTTTGAGTTCCGTATAACTTCCTAAGTATGTCGTCAGCAATTTATTTTGGTATCCACTGTCTTGCATAAAGTAAGGTGCATTTATTCCTCCAGGGACAAAGAGTCGAGATAATGCACCAAGCCACTCGTGATAAATGGATCTCGTGAAATCAAATCCAGTCAGTTCTGGATTATTCATCGTCTCTGATTTTGCCTGTTCGTAGCCTTGTATTTGCTCGTTTGTGATAGCAAAAGCTCCCTTATTTTGTTCCAATCGTAGTTTGGCATATTTTGTAGTGAGAGGAGTATTGATGAGATTGTCTATTACCATCAGAGCACTTTGTACGGGAGGCTTATATGTGCTTTCTTTTTCTGCAGATCATGCGGTAAACTGATCAAACAATCGGCTATCGATAGTAAATTTTTCTCCAAAGAAGACAAACCCATTGGTCATATTTTTGGCTTCCTGTTCGCTGAGTTCCTGCACGGTAGGTGTTACATACGAGACTGAAATGATTTTCTGTGGCCTGAGTGCAAGCAATTGTTTCTGGATGGTGTCTGTTATTCAGTTTAGAATATCTGTGTCTGAACTTCGTTGTTGCTTGCTGATGAACAGCTGGATATCGGAAATATTGGTATCATCGTCTTCTCCGATGAGTTTCTCGATAAAGTTATAATAGGTCGTGAAGTTTGTGAGATCATTGCCTTTGAGATTGTTGACCATGATAAGCGAAGCTGCAGCTATATTTTTATCAGCAAAATATAATTTTTCTCTCATCATCCACTTCATAGCTATGAAGTAGGTCTTCAAAAAACTATCGGTAGTATAATGTGCTCTTGGTTTGAACTGAGTGTAATCAAATTTCAGTACACTGACTCCAGTGAAGTTATTCATCATGTTGGCTGAAAATGTTGATAGCAGTGTATTTTTCCCTTCAGAATCACTTGCATTTAATATTTCTTGAAGTGTATCTTGTACTGCTTGTTGATAAGCAGGATCAAGCTTAGCCACTGCTGTTTTCATCCTCTGCTGTATTAAACTCTGGATTTGTACGTCTGTAAGATCTGAAGACCCAGAAGGATCTGCTTCTGCATTTACGTTCGCAGTGATCTTATCGATAAGGTCGCTGTTGGGTATCAGAATGGCATAAGGAATTGACCGATATGCTGCGAGAAATTCGTAGTTTTTTTTCAGATTCTGGTCTGTGGTAGCATCGGCAAGTTTAGTGAATTTCGTAAATAATGTCTGTGCGAGGTCAGTGATCATAGGTCTGGCAGTAGCCTCTTCATAATATTTCAGTCCGTTATCAAAAAGCCTATGATAGACATGCAACAAAAGATCGCTGGTAACAAAAAGTGTATTGTATGAATATCTCTGGTAGCTCTCTTGGGAGCCTCCTATCTTCTGATAATTATCTACCCATTCATCTCCGCCTCCGTCAATTGGCATATCTCATGGTCCTTCATAAGTGGTTTGCTGCAACATCTGTTGTGCGAAGCCACTGTCCGCTTGGAACGCTAACCGTCCATGTGCAGAGAGATAGCTTTGTTGCGCTGCAGAAAATGTCAGTCCGAGTCCTGCTCATTGATATGTCCCGCTCACGTCGAAAGTATCTCCTTTCTGGAATTTCGCATAAGGAATTTTTTTAAGCTGTTTCTGATTGTCGGAATTTATCAGGGTAAATCACTCTGTCTTACATTCAGCATAATCTGGTGAAGAAAAATCTGAGTTGGGTACAGTAAAAGTTGTTTTCCACATATCATGGAATCCTGAAAGAATGGCATTCCGATTAGACATCTCTTCGAGCTTGGGTTGTTTCATTGCTCGTGTGTACATGTAGTTGTTTTGTTTGCCACTGAGTGTGGAATAATCGGTGTTACCCGTAGTAGGTGGTGAAACGGGAGAGCTCTGTGCGCATCATGCTAGGATGGCTAGCGTTGCGAGTGAAAGAAGGAGGAGTTTTTTCATGGGGGAAATGGTAGAAGGTAAAAGGTGAAAAGCATAGCGAAGTCCCGCATGGCGGGATAAAAAGTAAAAAGTAGGAAATAGAAAATAGAAAATAGAAAATAAATGAAATTATTCTCATAAGAGATACTTATCCCTGATGTTCTTGCAATTGAATAGAGATCGGAATGCTGGAATCCAGATTTTTTATTGAATGATTTTGAATGAGCTGATTATATCATTGATTGGCTGAGCGACTTCTTTGGCCATGTCGAAATTTTTACATTCTTGTTCTGTGGGTGTCCCGCAATAAGGGCCACAGTTGCTACTTCCGCAGCCATTGGTAGAGTGTATCGTGATATCGAAGACATAATTATTACTTGGTCACTGAATGACATAACAGTAGAGTGTATACAGTTGCCCTGCTCAGACGTCACTGCCTTGATATAATGTATAATTAAGTCCACCATTGGTCTTGCCTTGTACGCTTCCTGTCTGCTGAGCAATGTTTTTCATGTCGGGACATCCGAGAGCTACCGCATCTCCCGTGAGAGCGAGGACATTCACTGTTGGTGGCCAGCTTAAAGGTCTCCGTGTGTTTCCGCTAAAGGTTTGAGGATAAGAAAACTGTACGCCTCAGCTGATGTACGTCTGCAAACCTGTCTGTACATTCCCAGTCTGTACATTGCCTGTCGTGATCGGTGTGATGGTGGGCGTTTTAGCTCCATAGTCTTTGATCAAGACATATCCTGCGATGAGGACGATGAGGACTACAATAGTCCATAAAAATTTTTTCATGAGTGAGAAGAGAAAGAAGTAAAAAATATTTTATATTTGGATTGTTGTTTCATTCTCTATTTTGAACGGTGGAGAATTGATAAGTATCGCTTTAAAGTTTCCTTTAAAATTATATTTTGTATTCGCAGAGATAAAGACGACATCGCCTTCCTTAGCTCTCTGGCCATCAATGATGAGTTCTCACTCTAGAATATAATATGCTCTCTCACTTGTTGAGAGAGTCGTCTTATTATGCTGATTTGCGGTGCTCATTGCAAGGCTGAATTTATCGCTGTCGGCGGCGGTGATAAAGTTCATTACTGTATAGGTATCTGAGATTTTTCTCTCTATTCAATCCTTTTGGGTAATGATTTTGATGCTCATGATGAGT
This sequence comes from uncultured bacterium, assembly GCA_903918675.1. Taxonomy (GTDB): domain Bacteria; phylum Patescibacteriota; class Gracilibacteria; order Absconditabacterales; family Absconditicoccaceae; genus CAJBLF01. The sequence goes on along the minus strand of CAIXFE010000028.1, from coordinate 12,475 downwards.
TTTTTGATGAGTAAAAGAAATAAATTATTCGTCGCTATATGAGAGATTCATCTTCAATCCTTTATCACTCAATGGCAGCATAAATTCTATCCAAAATCATCCATTCGTGGCGCATCGTTCTAGCAGATCTTTATTGAGAAATTTTTCTTCCTGTGCTTCAGAAGGTAGGACGAAATCTTGATTGAAAAATACCACTCTCGCCTTGCTCGCATTCTCTAAGAAAATTAACACTTGGCAGGGGAGGACTTCTGGTAAGGTCTTTTCTTCTACATAGCTGATATATTTTTTCTTCTTAAGCTCTGCGATATCTTCACGAGTAAGTTCAAAATCTTCACACGTGAAAATCAATTTCTGTGAGATGAGTGAAGATTCTTGATCGAAATTGGCGTTGAGTTGCATGGGAGAGATCGGATGGTTAAAGACTTAAGATTATCTCTATAATTTATGTGTGAAATCATCAAAGATGCAATTATGCTTTCTTTTTCACTGCTATCACTTCTATCTCGATATCACATCATTCTTTTACGGTCTTATTGATCTCGACAAGTGTACTAACGGGTTTGGAATTTGCGAAGTATTTGTTTCTGATCTGAGAGATCTCTTTGAAGTCAGACATTTTCGTTACGTAAATTACGGTTTTGACTACGTCATCTAGAGAAGATCATCATTCATTCAGAATTGATTGGATGTTTTGAAATACGAACTCCGTTTGCTTACTGATATCATCTGGGGCGACTGCATTGCCATCTTTATCCATCGCGATTTGTCCTGTAACGAAAATCATTTCAGAGTCTCAGACATCGACTTTGAGCCCATGAGAATAGGCACCCATCGTTTGAGTAAAATTTTCTGGATTGAGCTGCTGTTTGGACATGTTGTGTGTTAAAAATAAAAAATACTTTCAGTAGCTATCTGTTTATTATTGTTGGATATATCTTTTTAATTGCTTCTAAGTTATGATCAATCATTTGTAATTTCAATAGCTCATCATAGGAGAACCATTTCATGTCCTGTCCTTCATTTAATTTGAGATTAGATTTGTCTAAACATTTTTCAATGAAATAATATTTGTTCCCTGAGTTATTATGTGCAGCATCCTGATATTGGATAGTTAAGACATGTGTGGGATTTATCAGTCTATAATTTATTTCTTCCCATATCTCTCTGTTTACTGTCTCTTTTGGTGTCTCTCCCTTCTTGATTGTTCCGCCAAAGAGTCATCGATAAGATGGAAAAATTGGGGCATCATCAGTTCTGTGCTGGAGCAATATTTTCCCATCATCATCAAAGAAGATCAGACTAACTGTATTTCTCAAGGTCGTCATCTGTCTAATCTAAAAGTCTAAAGGATGGTTCCGATCTCCCGATAGAGTCTGTTGGCGATGTCCCCCTCTATTTTAAATACGCTGCTTTATTCGCATTGTGCTGATCTAATGTGCTTGCATAATGGATGATCCCTTGATTGTCATGAAGATAATACAGATAGCTTGTCGTCTCAGGATGGAGGACTGCTGAAATACTTTCGGCGGTAGGATTGGAAATCGGTGTAGGTGGTACTCCACGGACAGCTCTCGTATTGTAAGGATTATTTTTATCAGAAACATTTCTGGCGATGACTGCGGGTGTGCAAGTTTCATACGGTTGTTTCAGACCGTAACATAAGGTGATGTCTGCATCTAGGGACATACCGATCTGAAGCCTCTTGAGAAATATTCCGGCGACTGCCGCTTTGTTGTCCGGATTTCTTTCTTCTTTCTCTACGATACTCGCGAGGATAACGTCACGATACCGCTCCGTCCCTTGGGAAACAATAAAATCCTGGTTTGCCTTCCAGACTTTTGTGTTGAAATTTTCAAGCTGAAGATATACAAGCTGATCAATAATGTTGGCACTGGCATCGACGTTATAGGTATCGGGATAGAGGAAACCTTCTAGGGTTTTTAAGGTGGGAACGTTGGAGGGTGGGAGTGTGGAAAAGTATCCGTATTTGGCTTGATACTTCGAAATAATGGTCGGATCGGTGACGAAAGAAATATATTCTCACTGATTGATCAATCATTTTTTCGTCAGGCTTGCATCGATGTCGTAGATGGATCGGCCTTCCAAAACCGTGATGCGGATGTATTTATTCGTCGGTCAGGCAAGGATGGTTTGGACAAAGGATCCTTTACTATAGATTCCGCTAAAATCATATGTCCCTGGTTCTAATTTAGCAACGTTTACGTTATGCGTCTTGATGTACAATTTCACCCTTGTCCTATCTCGTGAGGAAAGTGCCTTGAGAAGCGTACTAACCGTGTCTCCTTTCATGACGACAACTTTCTGATTTATGGTAATGTTTTTTGTAAAACTTCGTCGCAGAATGAGGAGGACGAGGATGATCACTATTCGGCGTCAGAGCTTAGGCTTCTTGGCTGGCTTGTTGAAAGTGGGCATGGAAGGGAATGAATAATTAAAAATTAATAATTAATAATGGCGGAGGTTTTTTGAAGAATAGTGTATTGGTGTGTTTGTATATTGGCGTATTGGTGTATTGGGGATTGGTGTATTGGGGATTTGTGTATTGGGAGAAGGCGTCTGGCCAAATAACCAATAACCAATAACGAATGACCGATTCCTTATAAATATTCCCTCCCTTTTTGCTAAACTATTTGACTTGACTTTCCGCTTGAAATGTCTATGAATAGCAAAATTTTATTTTGTGTGTTCGTATGGCTATTACGAGTTTAAGATTTCTTGAAAAGGAGGCTGGGACCGAAAAATTGGTTTCTGATGCTATGTGAGAGATTACTGAAAAGACTGTCGATAATCTTATGAAGTGTATGGATTTTTATTGTCATCTTCCCGCTAAGAGTCTTCTTGCTGCTTTGTTCAAATTGGTGAATCCACACAAGACGCGTTGTGAATTTTTTGAAAAACTAAAAGCTGAATGAAACAAATTAGAACATTCTGAAATGGAAATTATTGTAAAGACTTTGGATGCCAGGCGTATCTCAAGGATGACGTGTAGCGATATTGAAGATCTCTTACGCGGTAGACATGGGAAACAATATAGAATGGACATATCCCCGCAGTCTTCTGTCAATCCGCATTTTTGATAGGACGATGGAATACTCTTATTTTTTTAGACCTTTTTTTTATTTTCTTATATATCCTCATGCCAATAAATAATTTTCCTTTAAAGCCAGGATGCGCCCCAATCACCCCGTTCGATTGAATTGTTACGGATCAGACTGTTCGTGCTCTTATACAATCTATTAACTATAATTGGTATCGTCCAACTGACCCAGAGATTAGAGCAATGCTCGGAGAATATTTAAAGGTTCCAAATCCTGATTTATCGGTTCCTGATTTTATAGATGCAGTACATAAAGATCCTAAAATGATTTCTATGCATGATCTTATGGATAGCATACAAGATAAGCAAACTTGTCTCATGAATTCTCAAATGATCTCAATGCTCAGTAAATATTTTCCCACCAAAAAGATTGCTTTTTTATCTCCTGCTGATTCTCATTCTGATCTTATGGAAAGTACAAAGGATACTCTAAACAAATTTAGAATTTCCCAGACCAACAACTTCTTTAGCAGGTTTTTCCCCGCAAATAAGATTGATTTTTCTGAGACCCTGGAGCATAAATATGTGGAGGAACCCCCTCTTTTACCAAAAAATGTTATTGTCCCCTTTTTTAAATCATTAATTAAAGATCCCCGTAACCCTTTGACCATAGACGAAAGATCTACTATTATAACCGAATTGAAGTCTTGGTTAGTTCAAAGCTCTACTCTAGATCAAATTGGACGTCTCTTTTCGAAGCAGTATGCTTATTATAATAACTTTGATAGTATCACGTCTCTAACATCAATTGGCCAATGAGTATAAACATTTTTTGTAAGTGAACCCTGCCAGACCTTTCTCAATGGAAGGTCTTTTTCTAAACTTAATCTTGAAAACCATTTTCAATCCTCTATGATGGCGACTTGACGACATGTGTCGAATTGTCCGCCAGGGGCGGATGATTTTCTTTCATCTTTTTATTCTTTATATAGAGAGCATCATGTGACTGTTTACTAAGAATGACAAACCTAGGTATGTGTACACCTTCGGGGAGGCTGTAGGTTTGGACAAAAATTCCTTATGAGGAAAATGAGCAAACCTTGCTGATATGGTCGGCATGGGATTACCTATCCCGATGTGATTTACCGTGACCTGCGAGACTTGCGCGATCTACTATGAAAACAACAAAACCTATCCGCAAGAAGTTCTAGATCAGATAGAAGAAGAACTCGTCAAGTTGGAAACTTTGATGGGAAAGAAATTGGGCGATCCTGTAGATCCTTTATTAGTCTCTGTAAGATCTGGGGCGGCTGCCTCTTTACCTGGGATGATGGACACGGTCTTGAATCTTGGGTTGAACGATGAATCTGTGATCTGATTGGCCAACAAAACCAACAATCCTAGATTTGCACGAGATAGTTACAGGAGATTTATCCAGATGTTTGGAGACGTCGTCATGGAAGTGCCTCATCATGATTTCGAGACGGCATTGCAAGCGATCAAAGATGAGAAGGGCGTGAAATTAGACACTGAATTAGATACTGAAGACCTCAAGAAAGTCGTCGTCGCATATAAGGAAGTGATCAAAAAAGATACCGGAAAAATGTTTCCGAATAATCCTAGAGAACAATTGAAAATGGCGGTCGATGCGGTTTTCAATTCTTGGAATAATGAGAGAGCGATTATTTATAGAAGATTGAATGATATCAAATGATTATTAGGCACGGCAGTTAATGTCCAGACGATGGTCTTCGGAAATATGGGAGATACCTCTGGTACGGGAGTATGTTTCACAAGAAATCCTTCTACGGGAGAAAATAAATTTTATGGAGAATTTCTGATGAATGCGCAAGGAGAAGATGTGGTTGCAGGGATTAGGACACCACTGGAGATCGCAGAATTAGACAGAGTGATGCCTGATTGCTACAAGCAATTGGTAGAGATTTATCATGGATTGGAAAAACATTACCATGATATGCAAGATATGGAGTTCACGATCCAAGAAGGGAAATTATACATTCTGCAGACAAGAAATGGAAAAAGAACTGCTGCTGCTGCGGTCAAAATGGCAGTCGATATGCTCAAAGAATGATTGATCGATGAAAAAACAGCTATCCTCAGAGTCATGCCAGAACAGTTGGATGCATTGTTGCACAAGCAGATCGTCCCTACTGCTAAAGCATCTGCTGAATTACTTACCAAGGGTTTGCCTGCTTCGCCAGGTGCGGCGGTAGGTCAGATCGTCTTCACTGCGGTAGCTGCTCATGATCAAGCAGAAGAAGGGAAGAAAGTAGTACTTGTTCGTACAGAAACATCACCTGAAGATATCGAAGGAATGCATGCTGCTCAAGGTATCCTGACTGCAAGAGGTGGGATGACTTCACATGCAGCAGTAGTTGCAAGAGGTATGGGTAAATGTTGTGTTGCAGGAGCTGGAGATATCCAAGTCGATGAAAAAGCAAAGACATTGACCGTCAAAGGAAAGACATTCAATGAAGGAGATATTATTACCTTAGATGGTTCTACAGGAGAAGTATTTGCTGGCGCGTTGGAAGTGATGGATCCAGAATTGAGTGGTGATTTCGAAGCATTGATGCTCTTGGCAGATAAATATAGAACATTAGGAATCAGAACAAATGCTGATACTCCTCATGATGCACAGGTCGCAAGAAAATTTGGAGCGCAAGGTATCTGACTGTGTAGGACGGAACACATGTTCTTCGCGGAAGAAAGGATTAAGGCGGTCAGAGAGATGATCTTAGCTGATGATGTCGATGGAAGAAAAAAAGCATTGGCAAAAATTCTTCCTTATCAGAAAGAAGATTTCATCTGAATATTAAAAGCGATGGAAGGATTGCCAGTGACGATCAGATTTTTGGATCCACCTTTGCATGAGTTCTTACCTCAAGAAGAGAAAGATATTCTCGCATTATCTCAGGAAATGAATGTCTCTGTAGCAGTATTGAAAGAAAGAATTGTTTCCTTGCATGAATTTAATCCTATGCTAGGACACAGAGGATGTAGGTTGGTCATCACCTATCCAGAGATCGCTGAAATGCAGACCGAAGCTGTCATCTCTGCTGCGTGTGAACTTAAGAAACAAGGCGTAGATGCGCATCCAGAAATTATGATTCCTTTAGTCGGATTCAAAGCTGAGTTGGATTTCAATGCGGAGATCGTCAGAAAAGTGGCTCAAGAAACTATGGACAAATATGGTATGAAAATTGATTACAAATTATGAACGATGATCGAAGTACCAAGAGGTGCAGTCACTGCCGACAAGGTCGCTGAAACTGCAGAATTCTTTTCATTTGGTACCAATGACTTGACTCAGATGACTCTTGGATTCTCTAGAGACGATGCAGGGAAATTTATCAAGGAATATGTCGCTAAAAATATTTTCGAGAAAGATCCTTTCCAGACATTAGACACTGAAGGAGTTGGGCAATTAATCCAGATGGCAGTAGAGAAAGGAAGAGCTACGAGAAAAGATATTAAATTATGAATCTGTGGAGAGCATGGAGGAGATCCAGCATCTATCGCATTCTGTCATAAAGTTGGATTGAATTATGTCAGTTGTAGTCCCTTTAGAGTGCCTATCGCAAGATTGGCGGCAGCGCATGCTGCGCTCAAAGCGTAATTAAAAAAAACATTATGCTAAAATAAACTGTCCTCCTTCGTGAAGGAGGGGCGGAGTACTTTGCGAAGTCAAAGTGGACCACGAACGTGGGGGAGGATTTATATCTGGGGCTCTCACGTTTTTTTTTAATGTCTTTGGTTTACATATATTTTTTGTGGGCGCTGCGCTGGGCCTTACTTTTGTCTTGATACAAAAGTAAGCAAAAAATCAAGTCGCGACAGACTCGCAGGGTTTGTTTTACAGACTAGTCATCTTTGTTGGATATTTCTATTGTTCGGTAGTCCATCTAGTTCGTTCCCACCTGCGGTGGGTTCCCAACGAACTTTGCGTTTTGATTGTATGTCGTGTTATCAAGGTTTGCTCAGACAAGTGTCGCGACGTTTTTAAATAGATGTCTTCCCGGTTTATCCTCCACCAAGGAGGACAACGTCTTGGTTGGTTTGTTTATGGCTGAAGGAAATTTGTTGTCGCAAGTGTCGCGACGAAGGAATTTATTTGTTAGGTTAAATTCTAAGTTCTAAGCTCTAAGTACTAAGTTCTAAGCTCTCTTTTTTTTTCACTCCAACTCATTCCATACTTGCATAAATTGCCTTATCTCTTTCACGTCATGTACTCTGATGAATTGGGCTCATTGAGCAACTGCGAAAATGCTAGCGGCTAATGAACTTCATAATCTGTCTTGAGGTCAATTATCTGCAGCTATTTTGGAGAGGAATCATTTTCTGGAAGGGCAGAGCAAGAGCGGTAATTTAAACTGTTTTTTTACTCTCTTGATCTGTTGCAGTATGGTCACAGAGTCCTGATAGTCGGGGCTGATAAAGGCACCCATACCTGGATCAAGGATAAGTTGGCTTCTTTTGATGTCGTAACTTAGAGCCGTGGCGATTTGCTGATCGAAAAATTTTGTAATGATATCTATAATATCTCCTTGGACTCTGGCTTCTCTATCGGCCTTCCCATTCGCATTTTTGCAGTACATCATGATGTATTTCACTCTCGGATGACGTCCAATGAGCGGAAGCATCTCAGGATCATATCTGCCTCATGAGACATCATTGATGATCTTGATGCCTAGTTTGATTCACTTCTCTGCGATCTGAGATTTCATGGTGTCTAAGGAAAAAGGGATGGTATATTCTTTGCAGATCGAGAAAAAATCCTGCAATCTTGCTATCTCCTCTTCATAAGAAACTGCTGGAGAACCTGGTGCTGTGCTTTCTGCTCCTACGTCGATGATATCAGCTCAAGCCTGGATGAGCGAGTCAATTTTTTCTCTGAGTTCAGCTAGAGTATATGTTCTTCCATCTGAGAAGGAATCAGGAGTAAGATTAAGGACGCCTACGATTTTTGTTTTGAGTAGCATGGGGAAATAGGAATGTAAAATGAAGCCCCGTATTTCTGCGGGGTTCGATTCAGAATGAATGGTACCTTTTCTGAGATTATTTTCAAGATCGAAGAAAAATAATTGAATCGGGATCGTGTCCTCATTTATGATGTTTTTTTTATGTCTCCGACTTTTCTTTCTGGTTATAAATTTATTTCTTTCCCACTGATATTCTGAAGTACAATATTCCCCTTACTGTCTTTTCCTATGTTGACATTGTTTTTTGTATATGACTTTGATTTTTCTGGGTTCTTTGATTCCGGCTCTTGATCTGTTATCTTTCAGGTAATCTTATCGATGAAAAATTTATTGCCTTGGTATTTTATTCTTACATAATCATCGGTCGAGTAACATTCTCATTCTCCACACACGAGTTTTCATCCATTTTCTCATTGTCCGAGGACATTATTTAAGAACTTTCATTTTATTCCCTCGTTTTTCTCTATAAGAAAGTCACTGTCCTTAAAAACGACTCTTATGCCTTTGGGATCAATGTGTGTACTAACTATTCACAGTCATTGGACTTCTCTAGAATCTATTCCCTTTCAAATAGGTCATTCTGGAGATCAGTTGCTAGTAAAATTATATACTGTTTGTCTATGTGTTTCGTTTTGTCATGTTTGCTTGTTTGATGATTCTTTTCTCTTTCTCAAATCCGTTTCTATCTCAATCTTATTATTTTGTCATATATTGTCTACAGCAATCTCTGCATCTTCTCACACTACCCTTATTGTGATTGAATTATTGACTCCAGTTACTTTCCCACTGAGCTTTCACTTCAACAACTTTATAGTTAAGTCATTATTTACTCAAGATATGTTTACCATCAAGTTTCCTACTTCTTCAAATGTTCTATCATTATTGACTCCAGTTATCTTAACTTCATCAGCGTTGGTCTTTTCAGCATTCTTCTGTGCTTTTTCGTTTGAGTAAGTGAAAATTGTCTCGCCAGCCACATTGTCTTCATCTCATCTTCATATCTGGATGGTTTCCCCACCAATTTTTATTGTACTGTTATGGACATCTTGCATGCTACTAAGATTGTTTCAGACTATCTTCATGGTGTTGTATAGATTTTTTCTGGATTCCATCTCAATTCATATCATTCTAAGTGCTTCAGTGACCCTTTTACCAATACCTTCTAACTTCTGATCATCTGGATTCTGAAGGTATCCTTCAGCATCTCATTTTATTTCGTCATCAGTATTGGTCTTTGCCAATATTTTACTGTAGTTTAAAAGATAGTTCATAATTGAATCACTTATTGGATTATTCTCACCAATATGTTTTCTGACTTCTTCTAATGGATGTGGATGATTCATCTGTATTGTTGTAAAAGGAGTAAAAGGACATGGAATTAACTATATATTATTATAACTATATATAATCAAAAGTCAAATCCTTTTACTATAAAGTGGCACTATGTGTTTCCCCTAGTTCCTTGCACATAAATTAGCCCCTTATTTCCTATTCTATTATATATTTCTTTTCTTCAGGGATATTTTTATACAATTCCTTCATTGTCTTTTTCAACCCAGGATGGACAAGATCGGGTGCTATATCCAGTAAAGGTCTGAGAACGAAGTCTCTCTCTGCTATCCTGGGATGAGGGATTTTTAACGTTTCGCTGTCTAGGATGAGGTCATCATACAACAGAATGTCGATGTCGATCTCTCTGGGTCATCGATGTGTACGTGCAATTCTTCAGATTTTTTTTTCTACGTCTTTGACGAATATAAGCAACTCTTCTGGAGAAAGCTGAGTCTGTCCGGATATTGCAGTATTGTAAAAATCGTCCTGATCGGTTACGTAGGCGGCTTTGCTAGCGTAGATTTTAGCAGTAGTGATAAGTGTTATTTGCTCTCCTAATGCATCGATAGCCATCAGGATATTTTTTTTCTTATCGCCGACATTGGATCCTAGTGCGAGATAGATTTTATGCATTAAATATTTTTTAAATAAAAGCGCCTATCATATAGAGTGATCCAAAGACGACGTATAATGTGCTTGGATTTTGCTTGGCTAATTTTTTAATTTGTGTAGGCGTCTGGAGGATATATTTTTCCCCTATCATTTTCTTGGCTAATGAGGCGACATCTTCTAGCATTATCGATTTCTCTTTGACGATAATATATTCCTTATCTTTGCCAAATATCGGCACGATTAATTCCCTTGGATCCTTTCCTTCCTTGAGTCCAAAACAGTAGATTATTTTTTTGTATTTTTTTCGTATGCTTGTAAGATATGTTTTCAATATGTGTAATCCATCGATATTATGTGCGCCATCGATGAGCAAGTTTTTTGTGATGTATTGCAATCTGCCTGGATGTTGAACATTTTTCAGCCCTTGCGTGATTTTATTTTCTGAGATTCATAATTTTTTGCAGATGGAGTATGCGAGTCCTGCATTCTCTTCTTGGTGGGCTCAGAGGAGATTAGTTGGCTTTTTTTTTGCGAAAATAATGGGAGCTTTTTTCTCTTTCGCAGTTTTTTCTATGATAGGATTTTTTTTATTGATCACGACAGGGACTCCTGGTTTGATAATGCCTGCCTTGTGTATCGCTATCTCTTTGGCCGTGGATCATAAATATTTTTCATGGTCTACGCCTATACTTGTGATGCAACTCATGATAGGCCTTATGATATTGGTCGCATCTACTGATCCGCCCATCCCGACTTCTATCACTGCATATTCGCATTTTTTATCTTTAAAATAGAGAAATGCTATCATGACGAGTGTCTCGAAATAGGAGAGTGAAACGCCTGATCTCAATATCTTATTTAGGTAATAGACAAAATCCTTTTTACTTATCTGTCCTGCATCGGTTTCTATCCTTTCTCTGATATCATTGAGATGAGGTGATGTGAAGCACCCCACTTTCTTCCCTGCTTTTTGGAGAATAGAAAAAACCATCTTAGCTACTGAGCCCTTACCATTCGTTCCGGTGATGTGGATGGATTTGAAGGCTTGATGAGGATGCTCAAATATCTTATCTGCCAAGGATATTTTTTTTAGATTATATTCGTTGATGACTGTATTATCCTGAAACATGTATTTCAGCGCATCTTGATATGTCTTGATCGTTTTTATGGGTAGATATAAGTGATAAAAAATGTTGAGCTCATCTTAATTATGTCTCTATTGAAATCAAATTCAATTAGGAAAATGATAATATTTGCAGTCTTTTTCTTGATCTATCTGTTTATAATTAAGCGCTTCGCTGAGAGTTACTTTTTGTCTTGATACAAAAAGTAACCAAAAAAATCAAGTCGCGACAGACCTGCCTGCGGCGGGCAGGCTCACAGAGCTTGTTTTACAGACTAGTTATCTTTGTTGAGTATTTCTAATTTTGGTAGTCCATCTAGTTTGCTCCCACCTTCGGTGGGTTCCCAACGAACTTTATATTCAGATTGTATGTTACGTTGCCAGAGTTTGTTCAGACAAGTGTCGCGACGTCTTAAAATGGATTCTTTGATATTCATCTGCATTCTGGATTAAACCATTTTTTGTTTGTTGAATTATAAGTCATAAATCTTATAAAGTCTAAGGTCTAAGCGCTAAGCTCTTCCATCTAGGTCCTGTTATCCCATTTTACTCATTTTACTCAGTATATGTGAAGTTACTTATGACAAAATTTCCTCATTGATAGTAAAGTGAGAAGCTATATTGCTGAGCATATTGCGAAGAGGTATCAAGAATTGTGATGTGAGGCGCTTATTGAAATTGGACCAGGGAAAGGAGCTATAACGAAACATATTGAATCTATTTCCAAACATTTCTTCGTGATAGAAAAAGATGTTTCGTTAGTTGAAAGTTGAAAGTTGAAAGTTGAAAGTGGTACCATTGTCCAATGAGATGTTCTAGAGATTGATGTGGAAAAATTATTGAAAGAGAAAAAGATAAATACGAAAAAAACTTTAGTTGTTGGCAATCTTCCTTATTATATCACTTCACCGATCTTAAGAAAGTTTTTCGGAAATGGAGAGCAAAAATATGCTGGATGAATATTTATGTTGCAAGATGAAGTAGGTCAGAAGTTGCGTGCTGATGCGAAGAAGAAATCATATTTACGATGGCTTATCAACTATGCGTATGAGGTTAATTATTTAAAATGAGTTCCAGCGAAGGCATTTAAACCTGTTCCCAAAGTAAGAAGTTGCTTGGTGCAATTGAAAATTAGAAATTGAACGGGATAATCTTATGCAATTTTTGGAACTCTTTGCGTCATTCAGTAGAAAGACGTTGGGAGCAATACAAACCATGATCAATAAAAAATCAGTCTGTACCTTTGTTATCCCAGATAGATTAAAGAAAAAAAGGCTAGAGGAGTTGAGCTGGGAAGAATTATCTCAGATAATTAATAATTGATAATTTATAATTGATAATGGCGGT
>CAIXFE010000027.1 GCA_903918675.1 uncultured bacterium | reverse complement strand
CAGCATCAATGAGAAACGAAAGAGTATAAACAATGGTATATGAACACAGCGTGAATGAGATCATTATTTGAATGAGTAGTCTTTTAGCAGGCAATCGGGTTTAGATACCGCGCCGCTTGCTGCGCGTGAGCTTCATTTTAGAATTGAAGATTTGAACAGAATTCCTTAATTAAATTTTCTAGGAACCAGGGCGTTTGGATAGATTAGCAAGGAAATGATCATCTGCACTGCATCCTTCATTTAGGAGATTCAGGAAATTAGTCATTGTCTCTTTGTCGGTTTTTTCTTTTATTTCTGAATGAGAAGGTTTGTCTGATTTCCCAATTTCTTGCTCATCACTTATCTTGTTTTTTTTATCTTCTGGCATTGTTTTTGTAGTGTTAAGAAATAAAACTCTAAAACAAATCCTTGAAGAATCCTCCGATTTTTCCTACGAAGTCGAAATTGAGTTTAAATCCTGCACCTTTTCTTCCTTCTGTATATTTATTGGACCAGACATAGGTCCCGAGTGCGTTGATAAATTGAATGTTGGATGAAATGTCTCCGAGATTTAATATGCTGTCTTTGCCGTAAAATGTGGCGAGTTTGAAAACGTCTTTGGCAAGCAGGTCGAGATTTGGCATCCTTGCTCCTCCACCGATCAGGATGACTCCTCCTGCCAGCCTTCCATCTCTGTCTAATTCTTTGAGATGATTATTTATTCTGGTGAAAATTTCTTCATATCTTGCATTGATGACATCAGAAAGAAATAAGACGTCGATAGGACTTTCCTCTGGGATCCCCTTCTGGACGATAGCAGAGCCATAGGTCTTCTTGATATCCTCTGCTTCCTTGATATCTACTTGCATACCGATAGAGATGTCCTTAGTGACATCTTCACTGCCGATAGGCATCGTACCATATCCCAATGGATATCCATCTTCGTAGATGACATAACTGCTCTGATTTTTGCCGATATCGATCAAGATCGTTCAGAGATCTTTGTGATCATAATCCAAAACTACTTCACTTGCTGAAATAATGTTGGGGACAATATCGACCACATTCAATCCTACTTTCTCGAAAGCATCCAATAATCCATTGTAGATGTTTTTAGGGATCAAGAACACATCAGCGATGAGCTCCAATTTTTTTCCTTTCATGCCGATAGGATCTTTTTCTTTCTTGGTTTCATCGATGACAAAATGGACAGGGACAATCTTTATGGTTTCGTAATTGTTTTTGTTGGAAATCTCTGCGATGATCTTAGAAAGATGTTCTACATCCTCTGCTTGGATTTCTTCGGTCATGATCCTTTTTTGTTCTACTACTCTGTTGACGATCATTTCAGGGTGGGAAATACCTACAAACACTTCTTCTACGAAATCTCCTCATAATTTTTTGACGAAAGACTCAGTAATTCTGTTGATGGTGCTTACAAATGCTTCTCCGTCAAGGATTTTACCCTTACGCATTCCCTGGGTGGGCTCGATTTGTTTGGCCAGGATGATGTCTTTTCACTCATCATTGGCGAAAACAATCCCCTTAATGACATCATTCCCGATATCGAAAATTGCCTTGATGTCTCTCATGAGATTAGATTGTTAATATAGATAAAAAGATGTAATGAATTATTCACTTGCAGATGTATGTAATGTAGAGAGAAAAACAAATTGATTTTATATGATTGTGATATACTATGGTTATCAGATGGATTTATGGTGAAAAGTCTACTGATAACTTAATGTTAGCTATTGTCAAAAATCGCTAAAAATAGTCAAAAATTGACGAAAAATAGCTTAAAAATAGCTGAACGGTAGCTCAACAATAGAGAAAAAATAGCTGCAATGGGGCAACTATTAGGCTATTGTTTGTCGTGAGCCGTGAGGCGAACTTTCGACAACTGTTGGGCTATTTTAGTCTGGGGGCTGATCTTTGTCCCTGGGAGCTGATCTTTGTCCCTGGGAGCTGATCTTTGTCCCTGGGAGCTGATCTTTGTCCCTGGGAGCTGATCTTTGTCCCTGGCCCTAAAGGACCAGGTTACTTCATCAGCGCTTTTTCTCTATATTTTTTGATATGTACTTCGTAGAGGAGATGTACTTTTTTCCTGATATCACCATGAAATTTTAACATACGATTATTGATGATGATTCATCGTCACTGGTGTTTCATCTTATTTTTCTTGTAGATAACTAATGGTAGTCGCAGGCATTTGATGATTGCTTCCAAAAGTTTTCACCAGAGTCATCAGCATCGAAATTCTCGAAATTTTTTCCATCTGGATTTCCCATATATTGTCTCAGTCCCGATATTGATGGTAAATTTCTCTGGAAAATTTGGGAGGACGCTTTGGAGCCATTTATTATGCTTATAGATGTTTTCATAGGTCTCTTGATATAATGGGACTAAGTGCGCTAGCCAATAGATGAAATAGATATCATTCTGAGGAAGCATGATATTATAGAGATTCTGGTTATCTTCTGTGACATAGAAGCTGAGACAGAATTTTTTCCTCTTGTGGCTATGGAGTCCCCTCTTGAGGAAAAATATGCGGAAATAGAGTTCGGAAAAAAATCTCGCACGCCAGAGCGCTCATTTTTTAGTCACGATGAAAAGATCTATATCTGATTCGTCGGTCAGTGCATTGAAGGTGATGGAATTACATAAGTAGATCGAATGAACGAAAGGAATGGATTTATAGAGTCGAGAAAATTTATCGATGAATCTTCTATATTCTTGCATAAAGGGATTTTCTTTGATCCACGAAAATCAGCCCTCTTGTTTACTAAACTCCCCTATCCTCTTGATCTTCTCTTTCTCTCCTTTATTTTTTTCATCAAATAAAAAATACTGCGATTCCTTAGGGATAGGATATTTCATGATCTTATAGAAAATCAGCTGTTTTTCTTGCTCGAGTGTTTTGTTTAAGTCGGTTGGGGTGTCGATCATTGGGAAGGATGGTTAAAATGTTTCTGTTAGCTGATTGAACGAAGTGAGGATTGAGTCGTTTGACTTGGGCTCTAAGAGTTCAATGTATTCTTCGCAAAAATCATTATTCGGTCTGATATTGCTATAATTTCTACTGAATCTTAGGTTTGGATTAATTATTTCAACCATTCCTTGAATTGATGGCTCGCCGATGTCTTTACAAATATGTTTCGTATCCAATCCTAAATGATGACATGCTTCTAGATAAGGGCAAAAATTATAAGATTCAATTTTTATCTTTCTTGGAGAGATTCTAATCATTTTTGAATGTTCCGGATTGATGTTCATATAATCCAAGAAAATAATTTTATATGCCTGTTCTTCAGGGGTTAGCCCATTATATTTTGTAAGCATCTCATCTAAATGTTCTTGAACCCAGCGGATTCTTCTTTGTGTGATTAAGTTGCTTAATCACTGGAAAGTCCATATTCCTTCTTTAACTTTTTTTAACTGTTCAAGTTTCTCTTGCGTAGATTTTTGTTCTTTCTCTGAAAACATAATGATATACAATCGTATCTAAAGATCTTTTGTCTGATTAATTGTTTTGTAAATTTATTTATTCCATTCTCCGCATATGTCCCCAATTAAATTCAAAAAAAGTCTCTTCACTATCCCTTAATCAAATCTTCATTATTTAATTGTATGCAGGATGGTCTGTTCTAATTTTTTAGGCTCATCTGTTCCTATCCTGTATATTTTACCATTTTTCAGTTGTATTTCAACTGCATCGAGGCCGGAGACATTATAAATCCGCATTTTGGGCCAGAACCATCTTCTGATGCCCCATCCATAATACCAATGATTCTTTATGGTCTTAGCGAACATGATATCATTAAGTGAAATTTTCTTTGGATAAATGCCATAGTTAAATTTAATTCGTAAAAATTTTCCATCAATGTTTATTTGAAGTGGTACAAAGGAAGCGAGAATAAGCAGGATTATTACCATAATGGTAGTGATTGCAAAATTTGGACCTGAATCTACTGAGACAGGCTCGGTAGCACTTGTAATATATATCCATACGAAAAATACTAGCACGGCTAGCATTATAATCAGCATCAGGTAGCTAATCTGAGTGTGTTTGTATTTCATAAAATTGAAATTGATATAATGTTTAAAGGTGATACGTAAGCTTGGTCGTACATTATTTATCCCATTCTCCGCATACATTCCCACTCAAAGTCAGACAAAGTTTTTTTTGGACGGACTGCGTCCTGGTATCTACAACGAGTTGTCCGATCTGCTTACATACTGATGATTCACATTGCATAAAATCTACGGATCAGGTAAATCCCCGTGCTCCACTGAGGATAAAGCTTTGGAGATTTTGATCTTGCGCCAATCCTTTATTTATTGTAACATCTAAATTTGTCCCACTGAGGACGATATCATAGCTTGAAGTCTGGCAATAATATGATGGCGAAACATTGCCTGTCAATGCTAAAGTACGATACGTGATGATTCCTCAGGTATCTTGGTAACGTAATTGGATGCTGTTGGTATCTTTATCTAAGGAAATGAAATATTTATCAGGATAGGCAAACGTAGTACCAGAAATTTGTAGGCTTTTGCTTCTGATGGCGGCATTCACGAAGGTATCGATCTCTCCGTATACATCTTCTACGCAGGTTTGTCCGTACAACACATCTTTGTCTTTGATCTGGAAACTATTTCTCAGTGCAAAAAATAAGACTGACATGATCAGTAAGACGAGGAGAAGCTCTAT
>CAIXFE010000026.1 GCA_903918675.1 uncultured bacterium | reverse complement strand
GCTAGACAAGCACTTACTATTTTCATGGTTGAACATTATCTATAAATCTTTTAATATTTTAATTTTCTAATTTTTTTAATCCTATTGAATACTCGTCACCGTGATATCGAAGATCAGTGTCTTGCCTGCTAGTTCGGGATTGGTATCTATGGTTACATTTTTATCATCTATCGCATAGACCGTAAATGCTTGTCCGTTGGAAGCGTAGACTTGCATACCTTTTTTCAATTGATCAGATCATGGAATTTGCTCGAGGGGAACTTTGACCAATTTAGATTCACTTCGATCTCCATAAGCCTCCTGAGGGGGAATGGTTATCGTCTTGGTCTGGCTAAGCTTCATCCCTACTACTGCGTTGTCGAAGCCTGCGATCATCTGTCCTGCTCAGACTGTAAAACTCAAACCCTGCGAATAATCTCTGCCACTTGCATAGAGGCCACAATCCTTTGCGATCTCTTCTATACTCGTATCGAAGACTGTCTTTTCATCCAATCTGCCGATGTAATGTACGGTAATGGTATGTCATTTGCTAATGACCTTGTCTCAAGTCCCCTTAAAGTCGGCTGATTTAAGATGTTTCTGGATGGCGTTGGCACACATAGTTCCTGTATTAGAAGATAAAGAAGTCCCGGTATCCGTTGTGGCGATGGGTTGGTTTGTAGATTTCCCACAACCGACCAGGAGGAGAGTAATCGAGGTAAGGAGTGCTACTAAGCTAAGTTTTTTCATGCAATATTTTGTAATGAAACTAAAATTTATACGGGATTGAAATGTATCGTTTTTCTGGCGATTTTCAACCTCACTTTTTTGTCTCAATATTTGCCCTAAAGGACTGCATGAAATATTTGACAAAAAAACACTTTTCGGATATAATTAGATAACGAAATAGCTATTTTTTTACTCTATATATCCATGATCATGAACCCTCTTTTTTGTAAGGCTGGTAAACACGCTTCGCATGCCGTAAAGCATTTACGTAAACATGGACACAAATATGCAGGCTGAATGTTTGCAGGATTTGCTGTCGTCAAAGCGTTCGTCTTGCTTGCAGGATTTTTCAGTGCTTTCAGTTTAGGGAATATTTTCGCACAAGGTGGTGGCTTTGTACTTGATAGCTGAAATATAGCAGATTATTGCTCCTCTACCGCCACAGATTGTGACCTTACAAATACAAATATTGCGAGCATCGCTCCAGACACCTTCGCTGAGTATACGAATTTACATGGTTTGTCTCTGGGTTCTAACCAGCTCACTTCTCTTGATCCAACCATCTTCAACTGACTTTCAAATTTGCAATATTTAGACCTTGATAATAATTGACTCACTTCTCTTGATCCAACAATTTTCAACTGACTTTCGAATTTGAAAGATTTAGACCTTAATAGCAATAAAATCACCTCACTTGATCCAGATATCTTTGATGGACTTTCTAATCTAGAAGAGTTATATTTTTACAGAAACAAGATTTCCTCACTTGATCCAGATATCTTCAACTGACTTTCTAATTTGCAATATTTAGATATTTCTGTTAATGGGTTCGTCTCACTTGATTCTAATATTTTCAACTGACTTTCTGATTTAAAACTTTTAAACATTGCTTCTGATCATCTTACCTCACTTGATTCTAATATTTTCAACTGACTTTCTAATTTGGAAGATTTACGTATTCAAAACAACCAGCTCACTTCTCTTGATTCGACTATCTTCAACTGACTTTCTAATTTGCAATATTTAGACCTTGATAATAATTGACTCACTTCTCTTGATCCCACAATTTTCAACTGACTTTCGAATTTGAAAAATTTAGACATCTCTTTTAACCAGATCACCTCTCTTGATCAGGATATCTTCGACTGACTTTCTGCTCTACAATACTTACATCTCAATTTTAATCAACTTACTTCACTGCCTGAAGACATGATAAATCTCACCTCATTACTAAATGGGCAATGACTAAATGTAAGTTATAATCGTATAGATTATCGTATATTTAGTTCACAACTGCTGGCTTTTATAGATGCCAAACATGTCACACAATATGGGAATTGAAGCTCCACCCAGATGTTTTGTTGAAATGGAGTCATAGAATCCCCAGAAACCTGTGATGATGGAGACAACAATTGAACATATGGATATTGTGATAACAGTTGTTATGAACAAATGGTTTGTGGTAATGGGATTGTACAAGGCCCTGAAGTTTGTGATGATGGATCGAATAATGGACAAGCAGGATATTGTGACAGTAGCTGTGATTGACCGACTCCAGCTACTTGTGGAAATGGCATCATAGAAGATACTGAAGCATGTGATGATGGGGAAAATAATTGAATATATGGATATTGCAATAGTACCTGCGATGAGCAGATTCCAGCTATCTGTGGAAATGGTGTCGTAGAAGATACTGAAGCATGTGATGATGGAAATACTAACGATGGAGATGGGTGTAGTTCTGTATGTGAGCTAGAACATGATGCTGCGTCAGTCTGTGGAAATGGGATCATAGAGACAGGCGAACAATGTGACGATGGAAATACTGATATCGGCGATGGCTGCGACGCAAGTTGTCAACTAGAAACGACGCCAATCTTTGATTGTTCTAATACAGATGTCCCTCAAGCAGAATGTGAAGCATTGGTCGCACTGTATGAAGATACCAATGGATCATGATGGACGACAAGCACCAATTGGTTGCAGAGTAACACGATATGTGGTAATCGATATGGAGTTTCTTGTAATGAAAACACCATCAATCAGATTAATTTACAAGGCAATAATCTTGTAGGAATACTCCCTAGCGAACTAAGCAAGTTCTCCAACCTACAAGATTTGTATCTAAATGATAATCATATAAATACCATAAAAAACTGATCATTCAACGGACTTTCTAATTTGCAATATTTATATCTCAGCAACAACCAACTCTCGTCACTAGATCCAAATATTTTCAACTGACTTTCTAATTTGCAATATTTATGAGCATACGGTAATCAGCTCACATCACTAGATCCAAATATTTTTAGTTGACTCTCTAATTTGAATCAGTTATATCTCAGCGACAACCAACTCACATCGCTTGATCCTAATATTTTCAACTGACTTTCTAGTTTGCAATCTTTATATCTCAACGACAACCAACTCACATCGCTTGATCCTAATATTTTCAACTGACTTTCTAATTTGAATCAGTTATATCTCAGCGACAATCAACTCTCGTCACTTGATCCTAATATTTTCAACTGACTTTCTAATTTGCAATATTTATATCTCAGCGACAATCAACTCACATCGCTTGATTCAAACATCTTCAACTGACTTTCTAATTTGAATCAGTTATATCTCAACGACAACCAACTCACATCATTACCAGAGAATTTAACTGATCTTACCTCATTACAAGATGGCCGATGATTAAGTGTGGATTATAACTCTATAGATACGCATAATCTCAGTTCACAACTCTTAGATTTTATTGATGCCAAAAGCACTGATAGTGATTGGAGATCTACGCAAATGATTTGTGGGGATGGGGTCATAGTGGGTTCAGAAGTGTGCGATGACGGAACGTGAAATGGCAACCCAAATCAATGTAACCTCACTTGTGATAGTATGATGCCTGCCGTTTGTGGAAATTCAATTATTGAAAAATGAGAGACTTGTGATGATGGAAAGCACAACGGGGAAGCTGGATACTGTGCATCTTCTTGTACCCTACCGACCGCCAGTGAAGTCCAGATTCTAGGCATTCCTTCTGTCTGACAAACCGTAACCTGATCATTTATAAACGCATCTCGAGAAAAAATAGGAGAGGCTGGATTTTCTTCACAAGTGGCTAATACGGTGAGCATGGCCTTAGACTCACAGGGTACTGCTTATGTTGTATATGATGCGTATAGCGATAATGGCAATGGACCCACAAGAATCATGAAATTTTCAGATGGAAAGCGAGCTAATACAGATGATTTTTGAAAATTGCCCTCTATGGCTACGAATATTTCACTTGCTTTCGATGCAAATGATACGCCATATATAGCATATAGTGATGGGGATAATAACTATAAAGCGACGGTCATGAAATTCATAAAGGGGGGATGGAAAACTGTAGGTGAAGCTTGATTTTCTGCTGATAGTATCGGTACAATATCTCTCGCATTTGATAGTACTAGAATGATTCCCTATATAGCTTACGGGACTAACACTGAAATCGGAGTAATGAGATATATAGATGATAATCGAGAGAATGTAGGTGATCCAAAAGTATCATCTCAATCAGTAGGGAATGTCTCTCTTGCATTGGATGCAAATAATATCCCTTATATCACCTATAAAGAAATGTTGAGTAAACGTACCTATATATCGTATATTATGAAACTTATGGGAAAAAATCGAATTACTGTCGGTGACTCGTTTTTCCACACCTCTGTAGATAGTATCGCGTTCGATAGTGATAATGTCCCTTATATTGCGTATACCGATGATCGAAATGATCTTCATCCTAGATCAGTCGTGATCAAGCAATTTATAGATGATACTCGGCAAACCGTTGGCAATCCTCGATTCTCTTACTGACAATCATATGCTCTCTCGCTTACTTTCAATGCAGACAAGACCGTTCCATATGTCGCATTCAGCGATAGCTGGAATGGCGGAAAAATTACTGCCATGAGATTAGATGTTCGTCCAAAGAATGACATTAGATCTACCTCAACCTATAAGCGGTATAGAGATGGTGTGGCTATTTCGTGAGCCACATCGATTGCCTACCATGTGGCCTCATTAGATGCTGGGAAAAATCTTTCATTCGAAGTAACGCCGATCGATACCCATGAATCTGTAGGGACTCCCATACAAAGCGATGGAGTCTTTGTCGCTGGAGCAAGTAATGTCCAAATTATCTGAAGTCCCACCACGGGAAGTACACTGACCGGTAGCTATGACTTCATCGATAATGATAGTTCATGGAAAGATGTAAATATAGATGGACTACCATTATCTGATGCAGTTAATCCTTTCGTGTTCGATAGAAATAATATGCCATATGTCTCTGTAAAAGCTTATGATGATCCTGATACTCAACAGCATTTTGCATCCATGATGATGAGACTGGATGGAGATTCACGAACTCAATTCTGAGATACGCTTGCCAGTGGAGATATATCTCAAATTGTCTTTGATACAAATAATATTCTCTATGCTGCGGATATCATCTATGCTGAT
>CAIXFE010000025.1 GCA_903918675.1 uncultured bacterium | reverse complement strand
GGATGTTTTACATTGGCTAATAATTTTTTAGTATCGGCAAACTTTTTAGTTCCAGAAATAGTTCTGAGCGTGAGATTTGATTTCGTTTTTAAATTTTTATCTATCTTTATCTCATTGAGCTGATCAAGAAACTTGATAATGTTACTTAGCTGTGCGCCAAGTTTCTGCTCTTCTTCTGGGGATAATTTGATGCAAGCTAATTTCTGCAAGCGAGCAAATTCTTCTGGAGATAACATCTTTTTAACTTTAGAATTTTAAAATTTTCGTTATTGCGTTCCCTCTTTATCCAAAGAGAGGGGACTCTATTTTTTTTAATTCACTTTTAAATTAATGGATCCGTCCACCGTAGGCTGACTAGGATAGGAGACTTCTGCTCTGATCGTATAGGTTCCCGGTGTAGTATACACCTGTGTAGTTTGTATACAATCTCTGCCCTGACATTTCAATGTTTTACCATTACCGAAATCTCGATCAATTTCCGCGGGCAATCCATTTACCTGTAATGAGAAACTTACTCTATCATTTACATTGGCGACTTGTGCGGGATTGGAATCGATATTGATAACTAGTGTCTGTGTCGCTCTTTTGACGATGATATCTGTGTCCGGAGAGATGGAGATTTTACGACCTTTCTTCGTCTCTATCGTAAGCACGGGATGATATTTACCATTATCGTTGACGGTATCGTATCTATACGTATGAGAAACTATCGCCTCAGAAAGATTTTTTTTGATCGTCCCATCTCAGAAATCCCAGGTGAAGTATACGATCTCATCTGTAGGATCATTGAGCTGTGTCGTAGAGGCGTCAAACTTTAC
This sequence comes from uncultured bacterium, assembly GCA_903918675.1. Lineage (GTDB taxonomy): Bacteria > Patescibacteriota > Gracilibacteria > Absconditabacterales > Absconditicoccaceae > CAJBLF01. The sequence goes on along the minus strand of CAIXFE010000025.1, from coordinate 8,238 downwards.
GGTGAAAGGATCGATCCCTACGGTATCGGGTTTGACTAATAATTTTCAGACTAAGTCCGATCTATTTACTTGGACAGTGAGCGATTCTTCTGTCTTTGTTCCACGAGTGGGATCTTCGACAGCGATCGTGATTTGATGATCTTTACTATCTTGGATCGTGACTTCAAATGTCTTTCCATCTGTCGAGAGAACGCTCTTACCATCTAGCAATACTTTCTTGGTGGCTGTTGTGGTATTTGGGATGATTTGATTGATCTGGAGCTGGATAATGGTGGGGATTTCTTTGATAGAAATGACTCATGAATTGGCTGTTACATCTCCACTTGCAAGGATTTTTTGGAACTTAGGAGATCCAGGAGATTTATAATTGAGGTCATAGAAGATCTGGAAATCGGTAGCCCCGACTTGGATATCATCGCTTTCGCATTCTCCCTGTTTCCCATCGTCAGTGATAAATGTGGTCTGCACTGCGTAGGTGCCTTTGCCTGGAAATTGATAATCAAATTGAGGTGTGGCGGATTTTACGGTATCGATAATATTATTTTTATTTTTCTTATCGACGATATCAAATTGATAACTTGTCACTTGGACATTGGGATCTAAGAAGCTAGTAGCGAATGTATATTGTGCTTCTTTATTTTGCTGTGCAGTAATTTCACAGACAGGGACATCGGATTGTTCTACTCTGATCGGGAAGGTGTAGATGTAATTATTGAGTAGTGGGAATCTGATATCTACGTTGTAGAGTTTGGCCTCCTTGTAGACGTAACTTACATTGGATTGATTTTGCTTGTCTCGCGTTCCATCCCCATTAAAATCCCAAGTGATGGTATAATCATTTAATTTCAGATCGCTAAAAACCTGACTCGCATCAAAAGTCACTTTACTAGGCACTTTCCCGACACTCATTTCTGTCTTAGCATCATTGAATGTCACATCTCCATTGCTAGGTGTCACAGAGATTTCTGAATCTATCGTCATGGTGCCTCCCGTGAATGTTTTTTTGAGTCTTTCTCCGGTCGGGATGTTGATGTACGAAACATCTAATGTCAGCGGATAATTCCCTTTGTGGAAATAGATACAAGATCCTACAAATTGTCGCGTAGTGAAATTGATAGGCAAGGTCTGTCCATTACCACAATCCAAGCTCATATCTGGGATACTTACTTGTCCCATCGTAGGTAAAATTTGTGCATTGAAGTATGTTGTATTGAGTGTATAGCTGATAGACGTCGGAGCGATCAATTTGAGAGCGGCATCTGAACGGGTGTATACAGGGCCTGATTTGAATTGTACATAAGGCATGATGAGCCTATTGCTGTCTACGATATTTTCTATGGAGATCCCATTGACCATGGAAAGAATTCTAGCACCTACGGCGATACCCAAGATGAAAAGGAAAAATCCTCCTATCGCGCCAAAGCCATATCCGATTTTAGATTTATTTTTGACTGTAATCAATCTGTATAAATTGACCATAAGCACTGCGATACCCAAGAAAGTAAGCAGACCAAAAAACACTGTAGAAAATACTTGAAGCAGACTTTTGGTCGTGGTAGGATCGATTCCTAAACTTGTGAGCTGACTGGGGTTGCTAATCAGTCTGTAAAATATCAAGGTAAGTCCTCAGATCACGATCATAAACAAAGTCCCACATCAGATAAGAAATGTCTTCATAGAAATTCTCGATCATCTTCTAGGAGGTTGAGGAATTGAAGATTGAGAAATTGAGGATTGAGAAGTTGAGGGTTGAGAAGTTGAGGGTTGAGGTGATGAGATGAATGGATCGGCCATCGAAACGATAAAATGATAAAGTGATGAAATGATGAAATACTAATTTGTCATTGCGAGCGAAGTGACAACGACGCGTGATAATCTAATTATTCTACTATTATGTATTTATGCTTTTGATTCAACTAATTTTATCACTTTTCTTCTTGTATCTGGACGCTTCTCAACGATTCTGTATTTTTTTTGGAATAAGGCAAGCTAAAGTTTTCTCAGCCTAGTCAAAATTTGACAAATTTCGCATTCCGAATACAATTATATGGGATTCAAGATGCAAGATGCATGATGTTTGAACCTTTATCAAAAACCTTTATCATTTTATCGCTAGCGCAAGCGAGCTTTTATCGAGAGCGTAGCGAACATTTATCACTTCATAGAAGAACATGAAAACATTCAAAACGCATTTCATGCCCAGACTTTTAGCAGGAATTTTTTTGCTAGTTGGACTCGCCTTCTGGACCAGTCACTTTGTCGTGGACGCGGCAAGTTGGACGATCTGAGGCATCACATGGAACAATGCTAATTTCCTCAACCAAACTTTTTGGAGCAATAATCCAACTTCTGGTGATATCATCGAAGCGCTCTATGGAACTGGCGATGAAGGCACTGCGTATACTCAGAATCGGAGTGGATACAATTCTGGCTCTTGTCTCAGTGGCGGTTTCAGTGTGATGTATCAAACGGGATGAGGGCTAGTTTCAGTCGGAGGTTGAATGAATGGACATAACGCTATCGTGGTCATTGATTCCTGAGCATATGTTTTCGATACGGAGATGTTAGCCACTGTGTCCTGCGTAGCATTTGTCGGAAGTGGAGATGTATATGTATCTACTTCGTGACAGGTAGCTAACACCTTTTTCCTGTCTGGTGGAGCATATAATATCATCGACAATATCAAGATCAATGGGACCTGATGAGGGGCTGCGCCTGTGCATGATGCAAATAACAATGGAATACAACTGTCAAACAGTTCAAGTGTTACGATCCACAATATCCAAAGTTATAATGATGCCTGAGCGGGAATATTTTTAGCAGGTGATCATTTCACGATACAAAATGTAGATACCTACAACAATGAGATTTGACTGTATGTCAGTGATGGGCAAAATATTACGCTCAATAATATGCATATCTATAATAATGACGGTGATGGATGAATATTTATAGAATCATCATGTACATATTGTAGTCTTAACAATATTCAAATCCATAATAATACTGTATGAGTTGGGGTGGGAGCATTTTCCCATTCTAGTCTCAATAATATCCAATCATATAACAATGGAGATGCTGGGGTAGCAATATATGCCTCTACAGATACCAATCTTCATAATATTCTCTCATACAATAATCATTATGGAGTCTATATCGATACTTCTACAGCTACCTATTACGGGAACCTAACTTCATTTGGAAACCAATACAATATTCATGGATCACTTATCACATGATCTAATGGCAACGTATTAGATTGGTGAAGTGGCCTGCTGACTACAACAGGCTCTCTTGCTCGAGATCTGATAAGCAACCCCATCAACACATCAGGAACTTATATGTTAAACTGGGGTTGATCTTTTGGATGAATACAATCACGAAAAATAAACTATATAAATACAGCCACAGCCAACTTTTCTTATGGCGCTAATATTTTCACACAGACTCAACCTGTCATGTATTCGTGAACGACACTCGTCACGTGAGGAATATTTGATGCGACAGAATTTATCGGATCGCAAACAATGAAGCTTTTATGAACAATTACAATCAATAGTGGATGATCTTACACCAATACATCATGAGCAATAATTTCCTTGACTGCGACTACGCCTGTGCAATATAGAATATTCGGACCTGATCTTACTTCAGAAGTAGTAGGTACATATGTTAGCGGAATCGCCACACAAAATATAACCTTCTCATGAACCGATGGACTCAAAAGAGTCTTCGTCCAATTCGGAAATGGAACGACTCGAGCCACTCATTATGTAGCTAGTATCACTTTGATCACTACTTCTCCTGTATTTACTTGAACCTTAGCATCGTGAAGCATAGTACTCAGTGGAAGATATTATAATACCACTGGAGTTACCATTACGTATACTTGAATAAATATTTCTGGTGCAACACTTAATGGTAGTAACTATACGGGAGGAACGGTAATCACCTGAAATTGAACTTATATTTTTGCGGTATCAAATGTTTTAGGGACTACTACATGAATCACTTTCATGATCGATACTATCAATCCTCTCGTCACTGGCAACACGCCAACAAGTGGGCAAACCATCTCTGGATCAAATGCCGTTACCTTCTCTTGGAGTGGATCTGATACTAATCTGTCTGGGTATACTCTCTATGTCAGTGGTATTACCTATCATCCATGAGGATCTAGCTACATTGTTAATAATATGCCGAATGGTATCTATACGTGGTATGTCATTGCTACTGATAAGGCTGGCAATACATGAATGAGCACTCCCCTATCATTTACACTCAATGTCCCTTTAACGTGAACGATACTTTTTAGCGGAACCAATCCCATACAATATAGTGGAGGCATACCGTACACCAAAAATCCAGCAGGTCTTATTTTCCGAGCAAATAAAACAGCTCATTACTCCGTCACGGGAGATGTAACCGGCTTTAGTGGAACAACAAATACAAGCGCAATTGTATACACGACATTAAGCTGAAGTGATGGACTTAAAAATTTATACGTTAGCTTCAGTACGTGAAGTGAATCCGGATATCTGACACAACAAATGTTCTTGGATACTACAGCCCCAAGCATAGTTACTCTTTCTACTCCTGCCAGTGGGACTACGATATCTGATGCATTTACATTAAGCTGGTCAGCAGCGAGTGATACAGGAATCTGACTTTCTGGATATCGTTATTTTATATCTCCTTCATCCAGCTTTACAACGATCTCTATATCGTGATTCACCACTGCTACTTCAGCGACTATCAATGCATGAATTATCAGTAGCGGTACTTATTATCGATATGTTCAATCGCTAGACAAACTTGGACGAAGCGCTCCTTCATTAGCAAGTAGTTTCTACTATTCTGGGACGACTGATATCACACCAGATAGCTTCACTTTCGATAGAGTAAATAATGCGAGATTGGATAGGACATATACTTCTAGCACAGAGACCATCAGCGGTTTGACTCCATGAGCACACGTTTTGGCTACAGTCGATAGATGAGTACTTTATATCAACGATGTATGGACTTGAGCTCAATGATATGTTAGCAATGGCGATAGCGTATATATAGAATTGATTTCTAGTGATGAATATGATACGACTGTCTCTAGTATATTAACCATCGGGAATTTTTCTACAACATTCCGTATCACTACTCAGACTGACAATTCTAATGATAACACTACAGATGATACGACGGTAGATGACAACAGTAGCTCCAACCTCTCCACTACAGAGAAGTTACAGATCGCAATGATCTTCACTACCATCAAAGATATGTACACAGACTCTAGTGCAAGGACAGCCTTCATGAATACCTTGCTCAACGAAATCCAAGTCAAAATCGATAGTCTCAATCAACAGATCGATAATGGGACATCCAGTAATGAATCTGCAGATCAGAGCAGGATCGATGCGCTCCAATATCTCTATGATATCGTAGATAGCTATCTCGGTGGCAATGTGAATACCACCTCCACGTCAACACTCACTGATACCAGTGATAGGCATATCGCACCAAATGGCAGAGTATATATGATTACCTATGATAGCGTCAAACATACTTATACTTCACCAGACTTTATGTTCCCTAAATCATTTGCAACTGTGGCCGCCATGATAGCATATATAGATGTGAATAATGGCGGGGCTTGAGGCGGCGGATATGTAGGTGGCGGCGTATCATGGAATCACGCTACTATAGATACCACTTGGCAATCAGCTCCCTACACTGCACCGAATAAAAAGGTATATTATCTATTTAAGACTGTAGATGGGAGGTATTCTTCTTACACCTTTTCATCTGCAAAATATTTTGATAGCTTAGAAAATGTCAGGACCTATATCTATAATAACAATAGATAATATTTTATATAGAAATGTTTGCTGGTATGCACACGCGTAGAAAAAATTTTTCTTTCAAAATGATAACACTCTATCTGATAGGATTGATGAGTCTGATTTTCGTCGCGCACGGATTTAATGTCGGCACGAATCTGTTCAACGCAGTACAATATATCGGGAAGATTGTTTTGACTTCGGATGGTTCAAATCTGTCAGCGACAGGGATCGTTTTGGATGGGAATGGATGAAACGCATATTTTGGATGAAATATCATCCTAGATAGTCTCCATAGTGCAACAGTACTCGGGACAAATAGTAGTGGACAAGTGATTGCATCCACTGCAAGTAATATTGCAAATTTCATGAGCTGAGTGTATACAAGCGGATATATGTATAATTCTATTAGCTGATTTCTCTCTAATGGTACTTGATATCGAACTCCTATAGCCAACTGAATCTATACAGGAATACAATATCCTACATGAAATATTGTCACAGACTGATTGAAAGCTAAATGAGTGGGTGCTGCCGCCATTGGGAACAATGCGACCGCCATGGGCCTCTATTCTCAAGCTCTTGGGATCTGATCTACTGCTATGGGGAACTGAACAATTGCCAATGGAGATTATTCTACTACGATGGGATATGAAACAACTGGATATTGAAATTATTCTTTATCTGCAGGAATTCACTCAGTAGCAGTTTGACAAAGTTCTGTTGCTATGTGAGAAGATGTGGTTGCTAGTTGAGATAATTCTACTGCGATGTGATTATCAACTCATGCAAATTGAGAAGCTTCCACTGCTATGGGCGATAATACAATAGCAAACGGAATGTATTCAACTGCAATGGGAATAAATACAACCGCTAATTGATTTGCATCTACCAATATAGGAACATATAATGTATGACGCTCTGGTAGCATCTTCGAGATCTGAATCGGGACTTTCTGGAATCATCTGAATGCGATGACCGTATCGAACACTGGAGTAGTAAGCTTTCCGACATATCCAAATATCGTTGTACTCTGAACTGATGCAAGTGGTACATTGATCGCATCTTCAGCGGCAAATGTTTATAATTACATCAGTGGATATATTACTTATGTCACTTCGGATAAATATACTACCTGACTTATTTTCAACAGCTGAAATAACTTGCTTACGCTCTATGTCACCGGCTATGGATCCGTCACGGGAACCATTACTATGTCTGGTGCAGCGAATTGGAACAACGTTTATAATCGGATGCTAAATTCGTGAAACACATTACGAAATCGATATGCAAATACGGGCATCTATGTGAATAGTCTCTGAATCGCCACAGGACTCAACTGTGCTACAGGGCAGCTGGTAAAATATAACTGATCCACCCGAGTATGTAGTGGAGATCTCGTAGGTAGTGGAAGCGGCGATTCGCGATGGACCGGTAATGGCATCAATGGAATTTATAACACAAATACTGGCTTTGTCGGCGTGGGAGTGACTTTCCCTGGTGCGAATTTCCAAGTCTCCGGTACGTTTATCGCAGGCGATCCACTGACAAATAGTATCGTTGCTGGGCAAATATTCTCAAGCATCTGAGGAGGACAAGCAAATATCGTCAATTGATCCGCCTCTACTATCGCCGGAGGAACTTATTCTACGATTACATGATCTCTCTCCATCATCTGAGGAGGTAGTGGCAATACCATACAATCGCTTGCTTCCGCTATCATGGGAGGAGAAAATAATTGTATCGAATGTCAGACCAAAGATGCTGTTTTTCGCCGAGACTTCATCTGAGCTGGGAAATGAAATTCCATATCGCAATCGGTCCAATCTAGCTTGGTTGGATGATCTGGGAACGCTATCCAAGGATGGAATTGACCCGTAGGAGGAAGGGGCGGAAAATCCTTCATCTGAGGAGGAGAAGGGAATAACCTTTTAACCGCCAACTATTGAGTCATCTGATGAGGCCTGTCTAATGTGCTTAGTTCTGTTTTAAATAGTTCTATCGTCGGAGGAGAATATAATACTTGAGATGATGCTAATTTTGGAGTCATCTGAGGAGGACAGTATAATGTGCTTTGGCATAGTAATGACTCCGTCATCGGCGGATGAAGTGGGAATATCATTTCTTGAACTAATTCCAATTACTCTGTTATCCCTGGAGGAATGGGGAATCAAATAGAAGCTGCTGCGAATAGTTTTGCTGCATGAACAGATGCCCGAGCACTTCACAGTAATACGTTTGTATGGAATGATGGATCGCTAAATCCATTCTCCACTACGGTAACGAATTCTTTCATTATCAATGCGAGCAATGGTGTAGGAATCAATACTAATGTAACTACGGGAGCAGCATTAACTGTCTCTGGAACGGTGATGGCTATAAGGTTTATCGCGACACAATC
>CAIXFE010000024.1 GCA_903918675.1 uncultured bacterium | reverse complement strand
TTGTGGGGAATCCTAAGCGTGATCGGGAGCAAACTGTGAATCTCTATCGATCTGTTTCTGACATTCTGATTAGGCTTTTTTAGCATCCTGGGATGATTTGTCGTTTTCTTGGTTGTTAAGAAATATAATAGACGAGCGGCGTTGATCGCAATGATGCTCTTTTGGACATCGATAATCCAATATCATGCATTCGCACTCTGCTATTACAAACAGATTTTGTGAATAGATATTATGCTTCTCTTGCTCTATCTACGAGAGAAAAAAAAATATCGATGATCTATTCCACTCCTCATGGCATTGGTTCTTCTGCATAGAGCAACAACGCTATATCTGGGTGCGACGAGTTTTGTGTATCTCGGCCTGCAATATCTCACGACTAAAAAATTGAATACAAAATTGATTCTTGTCTGGATTATTTCTGTGTGTGGAGGACTGATTTTGTATGGTCCGTTATTCCCTAGGTTGATTACAAATTTTTTACATCCACTCGTGACGACCTTTGGTGGGGATGGTATTCAAGGTGACTTTTTTTCGCTCAAGGAATTTTGGTGGTTTACGATGTTTTTGATCGCTCCGACCTTGTATGGAGTCTATCTGAAAATAAAAAATAAAGAGTATGACATGATTTTTTCTGGATTGCTTCTCGGTCTGCTCCGGACTTCGTGTGGCCTGCTTAATGCCAAGAGGATCGAACTTTTTCTGGATCTGTTTATGATCTTGATGAGTGGATATGCAATACGACACATCATCAAGCAAAAAAAACGACGACTTCGAGTACTCCTCTATCTGGGTCTGTTTCTGCAAATCTTATATTATATAGGATACAGCTCAGAAAATAATACTCCGCAGATCGGTACTGGAGAATTTGCAAGCATTAGAAGCCTGAAAGATATCGTGCCAGCAAATGGGATTGTCGTAGTCACTGATAGTTATCTTTCCCCTTGGGTGCTCGGATATGCTGATAGAGATCGAATCGCTCCGTGACTTTCTGATATGAATCAACTGACGCATACCCAACGAAATCAGCGATGGTCAGCAAATGGTATCGTAAAATGCCAGATGTTTGAGGTCTATAAAAATCTGGATAGACCACTCTATATGCGAGAATCTAAACTCTTTAGGATAGAGAATATCTCGGGTGGAAAATGTTTTAAGCTCATCCGTGAAGATCAATATCATAAGGTGTATGAGATTGTATTGTAACTATGGGTTCATCAGCACCCGGGTGCGGAATATTCAAAATTAGCTCTAGTAGCCGATTTTCTTCATTCCGCTCCCGGGAGCAAAGCGGCTCATAGCACCCAATAAAAAAAGTGCTAAAATTCTTTTATCCTTTTTCTTGAAAAAGGGCTTGATTTTTCTCGTAGCATGATTATACTCCACGTGCTATCATCGCTGGAACGGCGGTTGAAAAGTCCAATACATTGGGCAGATAAATTGATAAATAGCCTTTCGGCTGATGAATTATTTCTTTATCATTTTATCGCGAGCATAGCGAGCTTTTATCATTTTATCACTATACCCATGGCAAAAATTATCGGTATCGATCTTGGGACAACCAACTCCTGCGTATCTTACATGCTAGGCGACAAGTCAGAAGTCATCGCAAATGCTGAAGGCAAAAGGACGACTCCTTCTGTCGTATATATCAAGGGAGATGAGTTGCTCGTCGGAGATCTTGCAAAGAGAAAGGCTATTCTAGAGCCTAAAAATGTCATCTATGAAGTAAAGAGATTCATCGGAAGAAAGTACAACGAAGTCATCGGCAAAGAAAATTTACCGTATGATATCAAAGAAGACAAAGACGGTGGAGTCTTGATCGTCATAGATAAGAAAGAATATAAACCTGAACAAATTTCAGCGTTTATTCTCCAGAAACTCAAGGAGGATGCAGAGAAATTCCTCGGGACTCCTATCACGCAAGCGGTCATTACAACGCCTGCATATTTTAATGATAGCCAAAGGAATGCTACCAAGGCCGCTGGAGAAATTGCTGGACTGAAAGTAGAGAGGATCATCAACGAACCTACGGCTGCCTCATTGGCCTATGGAGAAGGGAAAAATAAAGATGAAAAAATCGTCGTCTTCGATCTGGGAGGTGGAACATTTGATGTCACGATTCTTGAAATCGGATCTGAATGAACATTCCAAGTCCTTTCCACGTCTGGAGATACCCATCTCGGAGGTTCAGATTTTGATCAGAAAATTATCGACTTCCTCGTAGAAGAATTTAAGAAAAAGGAAGGGATCAACTTGAAAGAAAACGCAATGGCGATGCAGAGAGTCAAGAACGAAGCTGAAGCAGCGAAACATCAATTGTCTCAGACTGAGAGAGTAGATATCTCTATCCCCTTCATCATCACGTGAAAAGATGGACTGCCTAGAAACCTAGAAGAAACCTTGACGAGAGCTCAGTTTGAAAATATGTGTAAAGATCTTTTCGAGAGATGTAAAAAACCATGTCTCAATGCATTGGAAGATTCCAAGCTCAAGAAGAGCGATCTCAATCAAGTCATCTTGGTCGGAGGTGCGACAAGAATGCCAGCGGTATTGAAACTGGTAAAAGAGATTTTCAATATCGATCCTAAAGCCACCGTCAATCCTGACGAATCTGTCGCTCAAGGAGCCGCGATTCAAGGTGGCATCATCCAAGGAGATGTCAAAGATATTCTTTTGCTGGATGTCACACCGTTGAGTCTTGCTGTCGAAGTGGAAGGTGGACTTGCGCACGTCATGATCGCGAGAAATACGACCATACCTGCGAAAAAGGAGAATACCTTCACGACTGCTGCAGACAATCAGACTGCGGTTACCGTTCACGTAACTCAAGGAGAAAGACAATTTGCGAGAGACAATAAAGATCTCTGAATGTTTAATCTCGAAGGAATACCCATGATGAGAAGAGGGCAACCTCAGATCGAAGTGACGTTTGATATCGATGCAAACGGGATTTTAAATGTGACCGCGAAAGAAAAATCTACCGGAAAAGAACAGTCAGTAAAGATTCAAGGCTCTACAAATATCTCAGATGCAGACATCACCAAAGCCAAGGCAGAAGCTGAACAATTCTCTGAAGATGATCGCAAGAGAAGAGAAATCGTCGAATCTAAAAATAGATTGGAAGCACTTGTCTACCAGATGGAGCAAATGATGGCTGATCAGAAAGATAAGATCCCAGATGAAGATAAAGAGAAAGTAAATAAATTGATCGCTGATGCAAAATCCATAACTGGGAAAGAAGATTTGAAGAAAGAAGAGATCGATAGTGAGATCGATAGGATCCAGAAAGAATTTGCTGAGCTGTATAATAAGTATCAAGCCGCTCCTAAAGAATGAACTCCAAATCCTGATTCTGAATTGGAGAAGGGGAAGGAAGAGGGAACGGTTGAAGGAGAAGTGATTGATGCAGATAAATAAATTGAGAACTTAGATAGGAGCTCTTAGACCTTAGTTATAGACTATGCCATCTAAGGTCTAAGTACCAAGCGCTACCATCTGGGAAAAAAGGCCACTTCAGTGATGCCCTACAGAATTGTAGGACAAGGGGTGGTTTTTTTACGCTTGAAAAACGGGAAAAACAGGATATATATTCACTATTCCTTTTACTTTCTTACTCATCATCCCATGCTCAACACAAAAAAATTTGCGCTCTGGTTCTGAGTACTTATCGGAGGATTACATCTGCTTCGATCCCTCGCCGTAGGCATCATCCCAACTCTCGCCCAAAGATATATCAATCGAGTAATCGGCATGCATTTCATCGAACATAATATCGTCCTTCTTCCCTTCAATTTCTGGAAAGCCGTGTTACTGATCGTCATCACCTTCATCATCGGCATGATCATCTGAAAAATTATCGCACTGATGATCAATGGGGCTATGAAGAAAAAATAATTCCTCTGAATCGAAAAATCCACTTCGCTCGCAATCGCTGGCATGAGGTGGATTTTTTATGATCACTGTAATACATGCAGGAGCTCATCTTGAGTTTCCTCAATATCGTTTTGAGAAAGCGCAAACACAATATCATCTAGCAGATCTTGATGTTTGGATATAAAATTTCTTTTCATGATTTTTTGGATGACTTCTATGGGTGAAGCCCCTGTGATGAGTAGCCAGTCTTCCGAACTAAATGGATGATTA
>CAIXFE010000023.1 GCA_903918675.1 uncultured bacterium | reverse complement strand
TTTTTTTTGAAGGATAGCACGAAATTATATATCTGATCAAAATCAAAGTCTGGATATTTTTGGCCCAATACGGGTTTAAGATCTGTTTCTCTTTGTATTTTTAATGCGTCATAATGGTCATCGATCGTATATTTTCCTTCTGTTTCTGCTATCTTATGTGCGATGAGTCGTTTGATACCATCGAAATCAAATCCTTGTCTCTGCACATATCGGATATCGAAGAAGTCTCTAATAGCTGGAGTCTGACGGGTCAATGCCGCTCTCATTTTTTCTGCCATCATTTCTTCTAGAGATAAACAATTGATGGACGTCTGTTGAAAAATCGGTTCTTCAAGTACGGGATCGATGAATATAGAATTGATCTGTCACTCGTTTCATGGTAGGTGTTGTCTGTTGGTATAGGTAAGCTCTATTTTGATCGTCTGCTCTTTTTGGTTAAACAGACTGGTATAACTGATGACATACTTGAGATACGTATATCCCTTGGTCTTGAGCAAATGATTTCCTTGGGCTTTTTTATGATGATGTTCATCATCATCTAATTTTCGATCCATAAATTTGCATACCTCCTTGAGTTTTTCCCTCATGTGAGAGGCAAATTTCTGTCTTTTCCCATTTGTGTTTACAAGCGGGTCTTCTATGCTTATGGAGAAATCCAGGTCTTCACTGAGACGGAAATAGGGGAAATAAATCCTATTGAGGCAGGTTCATCATTTGAAGGTAATCTCTGGCATCTCTCTAGCAATCCGATGAAGAAGCACGGTCAGATAAAAATCCTTTTCTAATTTTTCTTTGTCAAAATTGTCAGTATTGCTTTTTTCAAATACATCAAAGAGCCCCTCATTAGTCTCGATGGGTAATGCAGTTCACAAGAGCATATCGATACGATCTATCAATGTTGTCATGATGCCAAAAACTTTTTTACTAAAATCTGTACTCTTTGACTACAATATTTCTGAGATAATGCTATGAGCTTAGTCGGGGAAATTATTTTCTTTTTGATCTCTTTGTGTATATCTTGTGCATATTCCATCTTCCCATCGCTTTCATCTATCAGCTGGATAAGAGCTCTCTCTGGCGTCATGCGTTGATAGGTTCCATATCCTTGAGCATTAGTCTTTTCTATCCCTCGAAAAAAGGAAGATCTTACTTGACGAAAAATGAACTTGTATCCGGCGATTGTTCTCTTGCCACGGATGCTTGTATTGTAGACGGTGATCCGATCTGCGAGCTGTTGCGAAAGATGGTACTGATTGTAGAGGTATATCCCGCCGACAGCGTACGTCTTATTTTCCCCGTACTGAGCGAGGATCGTCGTAGCAAGCAGTCATTTCTTCTTGTTGGACAAAAGATTGAGATACAGTTCCCCTCTTAGGATGGGGGCAAGCAATCAGCGGCGACTGAGTTCCTTGGCCTCATAGTTTGGAGCAAACTTATCCAAAATTTTTTGGAGCAAAGGCATCTCTATAAATGGTTTATCATAGATCCTGAGCTTTTCTTCTATTGTCTTAAACTGATTGATAGGTAAGGCCATCTTTATATTGTCATATAAAAGTGGTAATATTATCACTTTTTGAGGACAGATTGCAAGAGCTATTTGTCCATAATAAACCTGTAAGCTCTGTGTGAGAGAGTTCGCCATGCTGGAGATTTTTTTTGATCAGACCGACTACCTGCTCCAATTCATTGAGCTTCGTCTCTTCCAATCTCCTCTGATTGAGGGCGGTAAATTGTCCTTCTTTTTGCACATATATTTCTCGATATGTTTAAATTCTGCTATTTTTTGCACATATCCTTTACGATAGAGATTCTTGTATCTGCTTTGTCGTGGGCAAGTATCTGAAAACGAATACTTTATAACGACGAATATTAAGTGCGTACCATTTCGGTGACATCGCCGACATGGCAGTATGTTCCAAAATGGGACTAACTGATGAATCTATTTTAGTCTTTTTTTCTTGTTGTTCGTAAGACGGAGGTTATTGTCTTGAGAAATTACTGACTTCCCAATTTTGGCCTCTATGTCCTTCCTTGTATTTCAAGCAACTTTTCATCATTCCTTGGCAATTTTTTTGCATTCTTCCAATCACTCTGGGTTCTCTTTTTTGTTTATTTCTGTAGTAGTCGCTTCTGCAAGCATATTTAAGATTAGTTCTAGGTTGTTCATGTTGTCTCTCAGGTTCTCCTTTTTCAATCATTTGTAGTTTTTATACTCCCTGGTAGGCATTCACGCCCAAGCTCTCGTGATCTCATCTGTAAGAATGGCATAGTCTTGACGCAGTACTCATCCCTTCTTCCATTCATCTGTCAGTGCTTTTCTTACTTCGATGGTCTTCAGTCTTTGATTAACCCAGTCCTCACTATATCATTTATTGAGGTAATTTTGTAGTGCTCTATTGATTCATAGCTCAGGATCTTCGGTTTCTTCTATCCTTTCATATCCCACTCTTGCAAGCCATAACTTAAATGGTTCGGCATTAGGAGAAGGGATTGATTGAATTATACGAAACATTGTCTCCGTATCGGCGACATCTGTAAGTCTCATTTTCCCATCCTCAGCCAATAATTTCAACTGGTGACAATTTGTCACCACTTCACTTCATTCCGCTTTTAACCTCTCTTTTAGTTTGTTCCGATATTTCCTTCAGTCGGAACTTTGTGATAGTGCGGATGTAACATCGACCACCGAAAAGAACCATTTTTCAGTAACTTCATCTCGAATTCTCCTAATTTGCTTTCCTTCAAAGAAAGCTAGTTTGGCCTTTACAATCATGTCCCTCTTGGTTATTCAACTAAAACTACTGGAATTATACCAATCTCCTTTTCATTGTCAATCTAATTCTTGACGAATCACATACCCCCTTTATCTTAGCCATTTACACCCCCCCCTCAACCTTTCAACCCTCCACCCCCGCCTTGCGGGGTCAACCCTCAACCCGAGCCACAGGCGAGTTGGGGCGGTAGGGTCTCATGAGGGAGTAAGTAGAGGTAGTCGATTTGGTGATGCGTATGGAAACGTAAAAGGCGATTAAATTAGACTACTTATTTTTTGATGGCTTCTTTTTCTTGTTGTATCATAGCTTCTCTTGTTCGTTAGCCATATCCCTCAATGCTTGTTGTCTGGGAGTGAGACGATTATTGCCATCTAAAATAGATCTTCAAATCTTTTCTTCTAGGCCTTCTTTTGCTTTCTTTGCAATATCTGCTCATTGTATGAGGGCGTCCTGCACCTCATCAAAACCCTTTGCATCCTTACTTTTTGCTATTTCCGTCCCTGCTTCTTCTGATAACCCCGTAAGAAGCATTTCTGTCCTTGTCATATGATCTCTCAGATTATCTGTTTTTACCAGTCATTTGTATTGTTTATATTCTTGTGCGTTCTTCCCTGACCGCGTATAGGAAATATTTGTGAGAAGGGCATATTCCAATCCGTCTTTGATTCATCTTGCCTTGAGCTCATCTGTATACTGATGTCTTGTATCGATAGTTTGCAATCTTTGTGCTATTTCCTTGTCTGTCATTCCCCTGCTCTTGTAGACTTGTATAGCTCTTGCTCTAGCTCTCTGCATACCAAGTTCTGGATCATTAACCTCTTCCATTCTCTGATTACCTAATGAAGCAAGCCGTTGTTTGACAGGTTCTGCTTTGGGAGATGGGATAGATTGGATAATACGGAACATCGTCGCTGTATTGCCAGCATCTCATGGATATTTTTTCCCGTCAGAAGCCAAAAATTTCAGTTCGTGACAAAACGTCACGATCTCACTTCATTCTTCAGAAAGTCTCTGTTTAAGCTTTCTTCGATATGCTCATCTATCTTTACCCTTACTCTCAGAAAGTATATTTACTATATCTACTACGGAGAACCATCGTTCATCATTATACCATTCTCTTCTAACCTCTTTGTCTTCAAAAAAGGCAGCAGTAGTGGATGAGGTAATTGAATTCTTTTCTTCGTTTGACATGACATTCCACAGAACATATAAAACGTTACCTTGTGGAAGGTATACTCATCTCCTCCTTATTGTCAATTTTATTTTTGACAGATTATTGGCGATTATAAATCGCCTGTATATGTTATATTATCCAATTCATTTCTCTCAAAATCATTTCGTAATTTCTCCTCAAGCTCAAAAATCATATGCATAAATTCATCTTTAGTCATTTTCTTTTTAGCTGCCATGGGAATAACTTTGGCACTTATCTTTCTAGCTATTTTCCTTACCAATAAATCCCAGAAATTATAATCTTCAAATTGCATAATATCTTCCATCACTTCATCCATATAGATATCACTGAATATTTTCTTTCCACGGTAGTTAGACTCAATAGTTGGATCTGTATTATGTGCCAAGAGCTTATCTATGAGTGAATCGTTCTGTTTGGCATCTTCCTTATACTTTTCATCTACAAGGTCCGACATAATCCCGTAAACATAATCAGAAACTGCAACTGTCCTTAACAGCGTCTTGTAATCTTTCTGGTTAAGTTCGATTTTTACGGAGGTAGGCACAGATAAGGATGAGTCCACTTCATCAAACGATGGCGGATTCCTTCAGTACGTCTCAATATACATCTGTTCTGGACTCTTCCCTCCAAGATGTTTATGTGGAAAAAGATTCCATGCTTCTGTGATCATATCAAGCATTTTTTGAGTAAACTCATGTCAGCTCTTTTCAATTATTTCCATTCGCCATTGATTGTATTCGTGAGTAGCTGATTTCCCGTCTTTGTTTGAATTATAGATCTTTGCTTCCACCTCCTCTACCGTGGTATCAAATCTATAAAAAAGAATGAATCATTCTAGTTTTTTCCTGGTAGTGGCAGTCATAGGATCTGGCTGAATTTGTTTTTTTGGCATGGTATATTTTTTAAAGTAAAAATTTACCCATCTAAAATCTCTTCTCCTCTCGCAATTTTCTTTCGCTTATTTTACTCGGCTTCTTGGTCTCATACGCGCTTCCAAATAGTTTCTGAAAGATATCTGAGTAGTCTGGTTTGTCAGATTTTTTCTTCGCGGTCGGGATCGGCTTCTTGGATTTCTCGACATCAAAGAGAGATGGGTTGAAATTCTTCGTATAGGCCGAGTAGAAATCTTTCGCATGGATCATGATCTTTCACTTATTGAGAAAATGATCTACTCCGTGCTTCTTGAGGATGGATTGAGCGGTAGGGAGGGAGATGCCGAAGATTTCGGATATCTCTTCTAATGGGCGATATGGTCTCATAAAGAAGAGAAAAGATAAAACCAATTATTACATTGGGTTTACCCGCCACCAAGGCGGGCGATAAGGTTTCATGAGGGAGGGAAGAGAGGAAAGAGTTATCTAATTATCTTCTTAATTTCTTGTATTATCGTCCCGATTTTTTCATTTCCTTTTTCTATATCTTCTAATATATCTTTGGGATCTCTGTGAATCTGCTCCTTGATTTTATTTGGATTCTTAGCCGAAAGATCAAAATCTTTGATATCATTTACATTTATAATCCAAGAATTCTCTGTAATCTTTTTATCTTTGTAACATTTAAGAAAATCTCCCATATCTTCAAAGGTAATTGGCTTATTCTTAGTTAGTTTTCTATCAAGATTCACCTCATAAAATCGGATATCTTTGGTGCTGCCTACTCTATCGAAAAATATTACGTTTGTTTTTACCCCTGCATAAGGGAGAAATACTCCTGAAGGCAAACTTAAAATTGTATGTAGCTTAAAATCTTCTAATAATATTTTCTTGATCTCTTGGAAAGCATTTCATGTATTGAATAATACTCCTTCTGGGACAATAATTGCTGCCTTTCATCATATCTTCAAATTCTTCATAAAGTGCTGAAGAAAGAGCATTTCTGTAGCATTCGTCTTAATTGGGAAATTAGCCTGTATCTGGTCTTTTTCTTTGCCACCAAAAGGGGGATTTGCGAGAATAATATCAAATCTATCTTTCTCCTCGATTCATCTGATATCTTGAGTCAGTGTATTTTGTTTGTTAAGATTTGGATTTTCTATACCATGGAGAATCATATTCATCACTCCCATTACGTATGCAAGTGGAGTTTTTTCATTTCAGAAGAATGTATTGTGATGAAGTAATTCTAAGTCTTTCGTTGATTTCTCTTGTAATTTCATATGCTCGTATGCCTCTATCAAAAAGCCACAACTTCCCGCTGCCCCATCATATACTGTTTGTCCTATCTTTGGATCAACGGCTTGTATCATTGTCTTAATTACAGCTCTTGGCGTATAGAATTCTCCCGAGTTTCCACCATCATTTCCCATTCATTGCAATAAACTTTCATAAATATGGGAAAGTTCAAACAAGTCGTTCTGACTCTGGAAGTTCAAGGTATCAATGATATCAAGCACTTCTCTCAACGTATGTCAGCTATCTATTTTGTTGTCTAAGAAGTAGAATATTTCACCAATCTTGTACGTGATACTATGATAATCGCCTTCGTCCTTTCTAAATCATTTAAGATAAGGAAATAATTCTTTATTTACAAAATCCTTAAGATCTTCTCATGACTTAGCTATTGCAAAGTCTATCTTTCCATCCTTTTTGGGACAAGCTCGATTATCTCGTCTATACTCTGGTTTTAGAATATACTTATATTTTTCTCCATTGAGATTGGCTGTCTGGTTTTGTGTCTCTTCGTAATCATTGAGATATTTAAGAAATAATATCCAAGAGATTTGTTCGGTATATTGCATGGCACCTGAGATACCATCGTCTCTACGAAGGATATCGGTAATTCTGTTGATGTGTGAGTGCATGATTACTTTTTGAAAGATAAAATAAAATCATAGATCTCTTCGAGATTGAAATCATAGGTAGAATTATTTTTCAACACTGGATGAAGCTCAGTCTCTATTTGTTGGTATAGTTCATCATATGCTTCATCTATTGTATACTGAAAATCAACTTCAGCGACCTTTTGATCAATGAAGTTTCTTATAT
The DNA here is from genome assembly GCA_903918675.1 of uncultured bacterium. Taxonomy (GTDB): domain Bacteria; phylum Patescibacteriota; class Gracilibacteria; order Absconditabacterales; family Absconditicoccaceae; genus CAJBLF01. Next base: position 1,325 of record CAIXFE010000023.1, on the reverse strand, counting down.
GTTTAAAATCAAATTTTTGGTGTTTTGCATACCATATATCAAAGAAATCTCTGATGGCAGGCTCTTTACGAGTTAGTGCAGCTCTCATTTTTTCTGCAAAAATTTCATCTATATCCATTACATTGATGGCGTGTTTTGCAAAAAATAATTTCTCTGAAATAGGATCCTGATAGATTGCTGTGATGTTCTTGCTAACATGTGGTTTGAGCAAGCTAGAGATGATTTTGATATCTACTTTGATAGTTTGCGGAGATCAATCTATACGAGAAGTATATAAAAACTCAAATATTCATTGTCTGCCTTCATCATATTTTGTTCTCTTACTAGAAAGTTCAAACCCTATATCACCAAATAGCTTTGAAAGCGTCTGTTTGTAGAATTCTAGTTTTTTTTCTCTTGTTTTCCTGTTGCCATTTTCGATGCAGACGAAATCTAAATCCTCGGACAATCTATAATATTCATAATAAATTTTATTGAGGCAAGTTCCTCATTTAAAAATCAGTTCCGGAAAATTTTTCCCTATGAGTATAAGGACTATCGTAAGATAAAAATCCTTTTCAAGTCTATATATATCAAATCATAAGGACTTCGCTTGTTGAAGCATCGCCAAAAGGATATCATCATTGATGTCTTCATAAGGCGCTCATAATATTTTGGATAGTTGGGTTATTTTCATATCATTATCTCTTTTTGGATAAAGGCTCTAATATTCTGATAAGGATATTTTCTCAGCACTTCCTGTAAAAGTTGTTTATCTATTTTGTTTGTGTAGATTTCTCTCAACGTAGTAATTCTGGACATATTTTCTCTGCAAAATTCTATAAATGCTCTTTCTGGCGTCATTATACGTACATATACACCATCAATCATTTTTTCTTTGTACCCATAGATTACTTCCTTCTTTACTTTTTTGAAATCATATCGTGTATCAAGAATTTTTTTTGTCCCATAGAATGTCGTACTATAGAGTAAATACTTATTAGCTATCTGGTTAGTAAAGCCATATCTATTGTAAAGTGCCAATCATCCAAACATATATTCCTGATAATCACAATAGGTTGCTCCTACTACAAAGGGATTGGCAAGTTTAGGATATAACACATTGAGGTAATAGGCATTTCTTTTTATTACTTTCAAGACTCATCCATTTTTGGTGAGGTCATAGATACTATATTTTTGAGGGATTTTTTTTAGAAATTCATCCAAATACTGTTTGGTGAATATCTGCTTATTGAGTAATTTAAGTTTGTCCTCTATACCTGTCATTTCTACTTGTTGAGTATATAAATATATATATAGATATTTTGCAAAATAATCAAATAACT
>CAIXFE010000022.1 GCA_903918675.1 uncultured bacterium | reverse complement strand
AATATGTAGAGACGCATTGCATGCGTCTCCAATGGATCGTCAAAAGGGAGCCACATGCAATGTGGCTCTACAGGAGGGTGGGGGTGATGTGGATTTGACGATGGGGAAGAAAAATGTCTTTGGTCCACAGAAGAATAATCTTGCATCAATAATCCGTGGATTGAAATGAGCTATAACATCCAAAATCAAAAAGACTATTCCTGCATTCGCTTGGCAATCTAGTTTTTATGAGCATATTATCCGAACTGATGTGAATTTCCAAAATGCACGTGAATATATAGAAAATAATCCTTCAAATCGAAATAAGGATAGGAACAATAAATTAGATGTGACATTTTAGATGGTAGTCCCTCTATGATAGCAAATCCAAACAAAAACTCTCTTTCAGATCTTTATGTCCAGCTGCATGCGGATGAGAATGGGCTGTCTCAAGTCGAGGCACTCAAGAGGATCGCTACGTATGGATATAATGAAGTACAAAAAGCTAAGAAGATTAGCTGAGTTTTGAAATTTCTTTCCTATTTTAAGAGTCCATTGATCATCATCTTGATCGTCTGCGCTAGTATCTCTATGCTGAGCTGAGAGCAGAAAAATTCTATCATCATTATATTGATGATTCTTTTGAGTGTAATATTGGATTTTTACCAAGAAAGCAAATCAGATAAGGCGGTCCAAGAAATTCTTCAGAAACTCGAGATCCAATCTAGAGTATTGAGAGATGGGAAAGAGATGGAGATCGGCACGAAGCATATTGTCCCCGGGGATGTCATCCTCTTGTCTGCGGGAGATATTGTCCCTGCTGATGGGAAACTTATCCAAGCAGATGACCTTTATGTCAATGAGTCTTCGCTGACGGGGGAGAGTTTCCCGGTAGAGAAGGCGATAGATGGTGATGACCATGCGAGTAATGTATTCTCTGGGACGAATGTGGTATCTGGATTCGCGAAGTTTCTCGTCACATGAACTTGAGTGGCTACGGAATATGGTAAAATAGCTCAGAAGCTCATCAGACCAGTCTTGCCCACCGCTTTTGAGATAGGGATTAAGAAATTTGGATATCTTATCGTCAAAGTCATTATATTCATCGTTGCAATCATCTTCCTTATTAACGCGATCAATCATAAAGATATTTTGCAATCTATCATTTTTTCTCTCGCGGTCGCGGTAGGTATCACACCAGAATTGCTTCCTGTGATCATGAGTATCAATATGGCGAGATGATCTACCAAGATGGCTGCCAAAGGCGCAGTGGTCAAGAGATTAAATGCGATCCCTGATTTCTGAAGTATGGATATCCTCTGTACGGACAAGACGGGGACGCTTACGGAAGACAAAATTACGTTGGTGAAATATATAGATGTGTGGGGCCAGGTAAATACTGATGTCTTGAGGCGAGGATATATCAACGGGTACTTTGAGACGTGAATCAAGAGTATCTTGGATGATGCCATCTTAGCCTATGAAAATATCGATGTTACGAACCTGAAGAAGGTAGATGAATTGCCCTATGATTTTTTTCGCAAGAGATCATCTATTATCTATCAAGAAAATAATACTGGGAAAAATATGGTGACTAAATGAGCTCCGGAAGAAGTATTTAAGATATGTGCCTCTTATCTAGATGGTTCGACGTCTAAGAAACTCGATCCGGAATCCCTTGCTAAGGTGACTTCAGTCTATGATGATCTGAGTAGTCAATGATTTAGAGTCTTGGCGATCGCGACCAAGGATCTTGATGATGAAAAAATATTAGACATGAAACATGAGGAAGCTGACATGACTTTGGTGGGTATGCTTGCTTTCTACGATCCACCTAAACATAGTGCGAAAGAGGCTTTGATCCTTATGGAACAGCATGGCATCGAGATCAAGATTTTGACGGGAGATAGTCCTTTGGTTACCAAGAAGGTCTGTGAAGAATTGTGAATACCGATCAAGGGAATAATGACCTGAGAAGATATGGATCTGAACGTGATGGAAGATGATGAACTTGCGGTCAAGGTGATGGCGGCAAATATTTTCGCGAGAGTATCTCCGAGTCAGAAGGATAGAATCATTTCCGTCTTGAGGAAAAAATGATTTGTCGTCGGATATCTCTGAGATGGAATCAATGATGCTCCGTCGCTCAAAAGTGCCGACGTATGAATCTCTGTCAGTAATGCTGTAGATGTAGCCAAAGAATCAGCTGATATCATCTTAGTGCAAAAATGATTGAAAGAATTATTAGATGGTGTCATAGAAGGCAGAAAGGTCTTTGGCAATACTATGAAATATATGATGATGGGATTGAGTTCCAATTTTGGGAATATGTTTAGTATGATCGGAGCTGTTCTCTTTCTTCCCTTCTTCCCTATGTTGCCGAGTCAGATTTTGTTGAATAATTTTCTCTATGACCTTTCTCAGACTTCCCTTCCTACCGATAATGTCGATCCAGAATATATTAGAAAACCAAAACATCGGAACATTCGTTTTATAAGAAACTTTATGTTATGTTTTGGTCCGATTAGTTCTTTGTTTGATTTTTTGACTTTCTATCTTTTGTTCGCTATATTCCATTTCCAAAGCTCAATGTTTCAGACTTGATGGTTTATAGAATCATTGGCTACTCAAGTATTCGTCGTCTATGTCATCAGGACGAGAAGGATTCCATTCTTTAAATCATGACCAAGCAAGTGGCTTCTCACTTCCACTTTCGGCATGGTGATTCTCGGATTTATCTTTACCTTACCATTTATCGCGCCATTGTTTGGATTCAATTTCCTTCCTCCTTATGCGTATCTTACTATCATAGGATTGGTACTTGTCTATCTCGTTTTGGTTGAAATCGTGAAGTACTTTTTCTATAAGAAGATGTATAAGGCGTCGGATGCGTAGAGTGATAAAATGATAAAGTGATAAAGAGATAAAATGTTTTAGAATCTTAATGTATTAATTTTCTCATGAGTTCATCAGAGAATCTCCTCAAGATCATCAAATTTATGCATATAGTAGAGAATCTCAAATCTACTATAAGGTTTACTAAAACGAGAACGAATGTCGATGAAACGGTCGCGGCTCATACTCGAAGACTGGCATTGCTATTTATGATGATCCAAGAAGAACTCAAATTGAAAATAGATGTGTTACATACGATCAAACTCATTCTCATCCATGATATAGGAGAAGTAGAGATCGGTGATTATGATGCTCGATCAATAAGTAAAGACACTGCTTTAAAGATGAAAAAAGAGCAATGAGAAAAAGCGATGTTGCTTAAGTTGAAGAAAATCTTACCAATGAAATTAGGTAATGAAATATATAATTTATGGCAAGAATATGAAAAGTGACAAACGACAGAGGCAAATGTTGCTAGAGTCCTAGATAAATTGGAGGCTAGTCTGCAGTTTGTCTTACATATCTGACACAATGCTTGCGATCGGCGAGATCCTGATGCGATAGATCACATGTGAGTCTATAGTAACGAACAATTATCCAAAGTCCCTCAACTGAAAGAATTATGAAAGTTGATTAAACAGGAATTAAAGAAATCTTATAAGGTACAATGACGGAAATGGAAAAAAGAATATGAACTGTAATTCAAGATTTTAGTCCTAATATTTCCCTATGAAAATTGCCTCTCGAAATGTAAATGGGCTTCGCGCTGTCTTAGGTAAATGATTTTATGATTGGGTCAATAGGGACGAGCCTGATATCATTTGCTTGCAGGAAGTGAAGGCTTTTGAGTCGCAGCTGCCTCCGGATTTTCGTTATCATATGGATAATTACAATCGAGTCTGGCATGCGGGGGAGAAACCTGGATATGCTGGGACCATAACGTTGTATAAGAAAAAATTAAAGCTGGTTTCATCAAGGTCGAGGTTTGAGGAGACGGAACATTTT
>CAIXFE010000021.1 GCA_903918675.1 uncultured bacterium | reverse complement strand
TTAATACGTAAACGTCAGTTGTCCTGTATATGAAGCAGGCGCTTGCGCTGCAGGGACCTGCACTTTGAGCGTGATTTCTTGCGAGTATAATGAAAGTCACGAAGCATTTGCTCTCGCAACAAAAGTGACCGGAGTGTTGAGTGGTGTATTTTGTGTACCCGTAGCAGTCAATGCCATCCCGGTTCATAACCAGTCAGTACCGGTATAGCTCACAGCTGATGCAGGGATACTCGTGACACCAGAAGCAGTCAATGCAGAACTCTGAAGCGTAATAACAAACGAAGACCCCAACATATCACTGACTGTAAATCTATGATTCGAACTGGAGGCTGCAGATATCGCAGAAAGACTCGCAGCATAGCTTCAGATATCTATACTAGCCCCCGTATTCGCTCCATGAGAGAAGTAGCTATCCATGGTCGTCCCAGTGTCTTTGAAAAAATTAAATGCCCCTGCTACGATTCATAACGTGGTATCTGTACTCGTAGAAGCGAAAGAATTTCAGAAATATAAGATACCAAAAATACTGGCAATAACGACTATTAGCCCATGAATGAGAGATGTAATTTTCTTGCGAGCAGCGAATTTCATCAAATACATCATATGTAGTAAATACCTGTTCTATCTTAGTATACATATTTTCTTGAATTTTGCAAATATTTAAGCTTATTTTTGACCAAAATACTGAAGTTTATGGTCAGGTGTTATGGAAGAGATCAAGTAAGAACCACGTTTCCCCTTTCTGCAACAGTGCCATTGACCTCTGCTCTCATGAGCATCAGCATCACATATCATCTCAGCTCGAGCATCATCGGTTTATCAATTTGATTCATAATACCGTGATCTTTGAGTGCCTGCAAATGCTTGGAATACCACACCAGTTGCAATTGTGGAGTCTGTGGCGTTCACAAAAGGGATTGACTCACCTTAGCGATCAATGTTTTGACGCCATTTTTGATCGTGATGAAAAAGTTCCTTTCTCAAGGTTTGATATTATAGGTATTTCCAAAAAGGAGTCTGGATAACACAGTACCAAACTGAGCTCTATTGACGTACATTTTGGGATTGAAAGTTTTTTGCGGTGTTGTTCAGTCTTCCTCGAGTCACATCAGTCCAAGCTGACAAGACAATGTAGCATAATATTGCATCTCTGGACTTTCATTGATCATGTCAGAAAAAAAACATTTCTTGTTGAGGTTTGGTTTGATATCCACAAATTGCAAAGCAAATTCTGAAATCATTTTAGCGAGATGTTCTCTAATGATATGTCAGGTCATATCAGCTTGCTGGATGGTTGGCATCGTGGTGATACTATATGCATGAGCCCGCAGATAAGCATTAGTAAGCTCCAAAGTATAAGGAGATCACGTATCTCCCGATAAGGTTCCTGGTGCAGGGTGTTGATTGCCAGTAGATGACTGACAAGTTTTGACCGCATATCCAGAGCCGATATCACAGATTTTTCCTGGCTTGAGGACATAATGAGCATCTACACACATCAGATCATCCAAAGTACAAGGGGGCGTCTGTATTATCCCACCTATTTGTCCGCCTCATCACCCTCATCATCCACCGCCTCATCCACCGCCTCATCCACCTCCATTGGGTGGCGTAGGGATAAAGACAGTGACAGAAAATCAGATAGAATTCCCAGCGACATCAGTCACGATAAAGACATATGTCCCCGGTGTAGAAATAGTGATAGGAAATGCTCCCGTATATAGCGCTCCATTGAATAGGACCTGTAATCATGGAGAATTGTCCGAGAAATTGACGATCATACTATGCCCATCAGGAGCAAAACTTATAGTATAGACAGGAAACGTGGTATCGATCCAAGTAATAGTATCGACAAGAGAAAGATGATTCCAAAGATTGGTAGGGCCATAAGCCATACCGGAAGTATACGGTCCCGTTCATCGTAGATACGGAAAATTATACGTACCATTCGCAGTAATCGTATAGTCCATCACTCCACTAATATCAGTCCCTGTCATAGTAGCTACGACATTCCCACTTGTATAGAAGCCACTGGAATATGCGGGTTGATACACCATATGAGCAATAGTATTATTGATCCCCAACATCATATGAGTCCCATCATCTGACGCAAAAATTATCTTGCCGAACACGCAAGAGAAACAGAGAAACAGTAATATCAAATGTTTGGAGAGATGTCTATGCATAGGTTACCCATACTTGTAGGGAATAAAACCTACTACAAGTATACTCCACAAGGCCAAAAATTGCAAATAATGACACTAAAAAAAGAGGATAATTATTTTCAAGCAACTATTATCCCTGCACAGTTAATTTAAAGAGCTGCGATAGTCACGATAAATACAATTAAATATATGGCCTATTTAATCTCGCTCATTTTCAAAGATATACCGATCATCAGAGATCTTAACATATACACTATAGGAACCCGTCAGAGGGAATTTTTTATCTTTATAGGTGGTATAAGGTTCCATCTGAAAACCAGATTGGAAATCATAAAAATTACTGGGTGGAGTCTTGGCATAATAGAATCCCCTCTCTCCTCCTCATATGGAAAGCCCATGGGTATATGAGAGATAGGTGATGCTCCCTTCAAAACCAACGATACCTCTAGGGATATTGAGCGCAAACAATTCATCTCTCAGACTTTTCAAATCGCCCGTACTCAGACCCACCTTGGATACATCTTCTGGATCTGTCCGATCATCATCAATCCTCTTCAATCCCTTTGCTTCTAAAGCAAGAAGCTTTGTATTTAGTGTTGTAAATTCACCTGAATGCGCATAGAAATACGAAATCATATCAGGATCAGACATTTTCTTCCCTTCTTTCATAGATCAGAATAACAGTAGAAGTAAGCCAAATAAAACCAATATTATGGCTAATATACCCCCAAGTGCTATCAGAATAATCTTAATTATCTTCTTGAATACTTTCATAACGATAAATTATTTTTAAATAACAATCTCTCAATCCTTAATCTCTCAATCCTTAATCTCTCAATCCTTAATCTCTCAATCTTATACTTCCGCCACCACAGCAACTTCATCCACCGTCAGTCATTTTGCTATCGACTTGACAGGACGCCGGGAAAGTCAGACCAAGACTGCATTAAGTACGATCGCGACAATGAAGAATGTCACAAATGAATGGACGAAATAGCTAGTAACTGCATATCATCCAAGCCCAATAATGACAATGATTCCTAGCAGCAAGATCAACTTCCCTCGAGAAAAAATCGGCTGCATTTTCTGCCTCCCACCTACCCATATTGCACCGATCATAAACATGAATTCTATGGAAAGCTGGGTCACTGCACCACCGAATAATCCATATTTGGGGATTAAGTAAATTCATAAAGGGATACCTATCAAGACACCAATTAAATTGATAGGAAGAAGGACATTCTGTTTCTCCACTGCGACGAAAAGATAGTTATAGACCTGTTTGATGAAGCTCAGAAACAAGACCAACCCCAAAAATGGTAAGACCTGATTGGATCATCGAGTATGTAACGTGGCGAAACTTCAGACAAATGCTTTCCCAGAAACCACACGGATGATCCGATACGAAAAGATCCAGAAATTCATAGCCACGAGACCTCAGATCCAGACCATCATGACGAGTAAATTTCCCATACTCTTGCGTTTGCTAACTAAGGTATAATGAGATATTTTATGTAATAAACTATTTCACAAAGCCGATGGGATGATCAATAATATTTCAATCAGGGATAATGATAACGCCCACATCCCCGCATAATCATGCCCTGTAACCGTAGGGAAGAACCAGCCCAAAAACAGAAGCACAATCAGCGTATGGAAACTACTAAGATAGTACGACACTCCGTATTGTCGGTTTCTAATGACTAATGCCTTGGTAAATTTTCGGTCAAAATCGATTTTGAGAGGCAAGATTCTTCTCGATCTAAAATGAATTTCAAAGTTCTGACCGATAGAACTCGCCACGACAGAAAACATAATGAGACAAAACGCGACGATAGAGACCGTAGTCCCATTGAAGGTCATATGCTTAAAGAAAAAATAGACAACGGGAACCAAGATGGCGATCTGAGAAAGTCTCGCCGTAATCAATGTCCAGCTCAATTGATCCATTCTTCGGAATATCTGCAGAGGCAACTGCTGGACTCCAGCGAACATAAAACTCGCAGAGAAAATCATCCCAAATGGGATTCATCGTACAAGATAAGGATTAGAAGTATATGCAGGCAGCAGATATGCGATAATGATCGCCACGACATAAATCACAGACATAATAAGTACTCTCGCTCAGACGAATTTTCCATATTCTGACCTCAGTTCTTTGTAGACAGGACTCGTTCACGGTTCAACCGTCGTCAGCGTAGCATCAGTTTTTTCTTTCATCTCACCAAGCCTTTTGACCGCAAGGACATACAATCATAGATCTGCCAACGCAGTTCGGATGGCAAAATATTTCAATATCGTAGAATAATCTCCATATCTCAGAGGTCCAAGATAAGGAGTCATAATTTTGATCGTGACAAAACCAAATAAGGCGCTGATAATCCTTCCAAATAACTGCCAGGCAGCGTCCTTGATAACTAATCTATGTGAAGAAACCATTAGCTACGTTCACGGATGAATTAAAATAAAGTATAGTCAGACAAACCAGATAAGAAGACAATCATCGTATGTAAATTTTCGAACCTGCCCGACGCAGGCGGGTTTAAGAATTTGAAATTTACAAAACGATTTTAAAATTCTAAAATTTATAAATTGTTTCGAATATTCAAAATTCGAACATTCGTAAATTCTGTTTACAGCTTCATTCTCCTGATCATCTTGTCCAAATTCGATTGGTCATAAGATTCCATCATAGGAAGATATTTATCCAATGCGAGGACAAAGTCTCTGATATGCTCAGGCTCATCATCAAAGGTATAGACAGCATGATTTTTGGCAGAGACAAAGACAATGTTTTTGAGCAACTGAGTCTTGGTCTCTATCTCCAAAGTATATCAT
>CAIXFE010000020.1 GCA_903918675.1 uncultured bacterium | reverse complement strand
GTTACGAGTTACGAGTTTATGATACAAATCGACTCGTCACTAGACACTAGTCACCCGTCACGAAACCTTTATTCTCAAGCCAATCCATGTTGGAAGAAACAAAAAACATTGTCTACGATACCAAATATGTCAGCGAGCCAGCTCCAGAGCAGGTTATTACGACCACGCCCTCAACAGGACAAACAGCTACTCCCGCCGATACGACAAACAAAACGCCAAAAAAGTCAGGTTGAGCTTTTTCTTTTCTCGATAAGATATTCGGCAGTATTTTCCCTAGTTTAGCCAAGAAGCCAAGCGAAATCATAGGAAATAAGCAGGATCCTCTCCCAGAAAACGAAAATATCAAAGATAAAGAGCTCAGAGAGCAAGTAAAATATTTGCTTGAATTACCTGATGATCAGTACAATGACAAAAAATTAACTAGCAAACTCAGACAATATATTGCCGATACAGAGAAGGAATATAACCAGGTTATTACCTGATATAAATCACATATCTCACCATCATTTCGAGAGTTTACCCCTACGCGTTACAATATTTCCGGACTTTTTGGTAAGACCTATTATGCCCAGAGTTATCCGTCGTATATCGAAGCATTGCGAACGAGAGATATTCTCTGATTTCATGCAAAGCGAGATATGAGCTGGTTTATCTATCCAGAAGACGATGCTGCGATTCAGACGATGTTGAAAAATAGAGTAACCCAGTTAAGATCTGAAATCAAAGATGCTGAGCAGAAAGGGATTACTATGGATGTCGAGATCGAGCAGCAATACAGAGATGTCGAAATGATCAGGGAGAAACTCACCACTCGTGAAGAGAGATATTTCGAGAGCTCTATGTATATTAATCTTTACGAAGAAAACGAAGATAAACTCAAGGAAGAAGGCAAGAAAATCGAGCAGAAAATTTCCTGATACGGAATCAGACTCAAGAATGCTATCCAAAGAATGGACGAAGGATTCAACTCCGGATTGCCTATGTGTGTCGATGATCTCGGCATCACAAGAAGCGCAGTGACTTCGTCATTAGCGGGTAGTTTTCCGTTTATTTCTAATGATTTAGTAAGCAGAACCTGAATCTTGTATGGACTAAATTTACATACGGGCGGACTCGTTATTTTCGATAGATTTGATAATAAATTGCCAAATATGAACAGTGTCATTTTGGCTACGTCTGGTGCTGGTAAATCGTTTACTGTAAAACTGGAAGCATTGAGATATCTCATCAATGGACTCGATGTCATTATTATCGATCCAGAAAATGAATATCAACAACTCTGTGAAAAGGTAGGCGGCACCTATGTCCATGTATCGACCAATTCACAGCAATTTATCAATCCATTTGATATTCCGCCTAGAATTGAAGATATAGAATATGGAAAATGAGATCTCTTGAGAAGCCACATTATGAGCTTAATCGGCATGATTAAATTATTGATTGGGACAGCAACACCAGAAGAAGAAGCGGTTCTCGATAAGGCATTGCAAGGTACCTATGCATTGAAAGGATTTTCTATGGAGGGGCGAGAAATATTTTTAGGTGTTCGATTGGCACTTGCAATCTTCAACGCGATTGCTGAGTCAGGTTTCGTATCGCATATTCGCTATAAACTTGGATCTCAGACGGGTATGCTAACAATGGCACT
>CAIXFE010000019.1 GCA_903918675.1 uncultured bacterium | reverse complement strand
TAATATAATCCTCTTGAAAAATATTCTCCTAATCATAGTATCCAGATGCAAAGCTTTATCCTCTATCGTTTCTTCATGAAGCCCATCTCCCGACTGCGTGTCATTTTTGTCCAATCGCTTTTAGCGATGATGTGATCGCTCTATTTTTCCAATTTCGGAGATCCGATCTCAAATATTCAACATGGAAATATTTTCTGATGAGCGGGATTTGATCCCTGTCATCTTTGCCGGTGGGCAAGGATCTTGATGTACCCTTTAGTCCTGATCTCTCTTGTAGGATTGATCCGTAAGGACACGAAAATCGCATATACCATACTGCCGATTTCAGGCATTTGAATAATCTTAACGGCATATCTTTATATCATCCAGCGAGTAAATTCACTGAATGTCCTTTCTTGCGCTCCAGGGAATCCTTGCACTACGATCGATCGAAAAATCTTTGGAGTGATCACTATACCAGCACTTGCTCGGATCGCATTTGTCGTCATCTTCATCGCATCATTGGCGATAATTTTGCAAAAGAAAAAATAGTACCATACTATAGAGATCACGAGATTCCTCTATTATTTTTGAGTCCTATTTCTGCCTATCTAGATATCTTCAAGTGCTCTTATTGTTCTCGAATTCAATAGCTCTTTGAATAATTCTACTTTTCAAATTTTTTTTTCTAATTTTTCCAATACATCTATCACATGGGTAACGAGTGCCTTATATTCCTCAAATGACATCTCTTTATCTAGCCCCATCTGTCTTCGATATCCTTCATCAAACAAACTACCTCTAATATGGATTAGTTTAGTTTCCACGAGCTTTGTCATCTGACCATTGACGGTCATCTGTGTTACCTTAGGATAGAGTACTGAAGTATAATATCAGACACATTCATTAAGTATTTGATCCTTTCACACCCTTTCATGATTATAGGGATCCATAGAATGTGCCAATTCATGAATTAAGAATTCTGGATTCTGGGATGAGATAATTAATGACGCCCCTACATCATCCAATGGGAAGTTTAGGTTCAGGTTCATCCCTCTAGAAGAATAGCTTCCCTTCAGTTTGTATGAGAGATTTGTAAGATCTTTTAAATCTAATTTAATATAGAAACGATGAAAGTGACCATGAACGACCTCATTCAAAAGACTTAATTCATGCGGGTTATCGACAAACTCAATACTATCAAAATCTGATGGGAGTATCTGGGATGAAATATTATCGAATGAATTATTAAGAAAATCAGCTAAGATTTCCTTGAGTTCTCATTTCCCTTGAGCACGTTCAAAATAGTCGAATACCTTCTCATAAGCCTTTTCTTTCTTTTCATCCACCATAATCCGTTGCCCGTCTGATAATGTCCCTTTTAAATCTTTTACTACCGTTGTCTTTTCTTCCTGTATATTTCTAGGCAATTCACTATCTGGTTGCTCAGTGAAAAATCATTCTTGTGGGAATGGTTCTTTTACTGGAAGATTATCTACATCCACGAAATCTATCATAGATATCCGAAGTAATAAAAAGAATCACATCTAAGTATAGCCCAAAGGGAGCGAAAAGTCAAAAAAATAGAGGAGAGTATCTTCATATTGAAATTTGCAGGCTTTTCCTTATAGTAAATACGTTATTTACTCTCTATTTCGTATCCATGGATCCTATAAATAATATTTTCGCATTGAGCATCGTATGCTGACTCCTCTGGCTTGTCGGAGAGATTGGACATAATGCTGGGTAGTCCCCTCCTCTACTGATAGAATAAACTTCTAAGCTCAGACCTTTAAACTAACAAATAGTCCGCAGAAATAGCGGACTATTTTTTTCTTTTCGCAAAAAAGGTGATAATCCTTAGATTATGAGTCTCTAACAACCACATAATCATGGAACTTATCACCTGACTCATATCTATAAAATTCATATTCGAAAACAATCGAAATATTTTTTTGACAGAAAATAATGGGCTCATAAGGGAAAATTCAATCAACAATGTCCAAAAGATTCTTAACTGTTGATCTAATAATCTTTGATATACCTCTTACAAATGTGATGAGTGTGGCGAAGTTAAATACATTCCATTCACATGCAAATCTAGATTTTGTAATTCTTGTTCCCAGCCACAATCCGATATCCGGATGAATAAGCTTATTTCCCGATGGCCATCGTGACTGCTATATAAGCATATTGTCTTTACTATACCAGAAGAACTCCGCTCATTCTTTAAGAGGCATCGCAATTCGCTCGATATTTTACCCTATACAGCAGCTAATGCTATCATGCACTTCTTAAAAGATCAAAAGGTTACTCCATGAATACTTGCTGTTATCCACACTTTTTGAGCTAAGCTTAATCGAAATCCACACACTCATCTTATAGTAACAAATTGAGCCTTTCACAAAAAGTGATATTTCAAAGATAATATTTTTCTTCCATACAGAGGAATCGCCACTTCACGAACAGCATTTCTTGTAAAAAATCTCAAAGCTCGAACATATAAAAATGTCCCTTGAGATACTTGCACTCAAGAGATTTGATTTCTTAATAGTTTCTTCAATTATCACAGCAAAATTAGTGGAGAAAAATCAAATTGGCATGTTCATTTCCCTCCCAAGCCTTGCTCATTTATTGAGGTAGTCGGCTATGTTTGACGCTATATCAAAAGACCAGTTATTGCTCAATCTCGCATTCTCGATTATGATGGAGGAAATGTCACATTCAACTATACAGATAAACGCGATAGGCTCGTTAAGGACATTACATGTCCCGTCTTAGAATTCATGGGACTTCTTCTACAACATCTCCCCAATCAAAACTTTCACATGATTTACTACTATTGAATATTCGCTAATCGTTGCAAGAAAAGATATCTAAGAATCATCAAAGCATATTACAATCATGAGCCAAAAATGCCTAGAATAGCAAAGAATTTCAGAGAAAGAATATACATGTTTACGGGCAAGGACGTCCTAAAATGTTCTTGTTGAGGATTCTTTCATAAATATCAAATAAGCATCCCATGATATAAGCCAAAATATTTCGATTCATCATAAGCAACGGCAGTCATCCATGCTTAAACACAATGTTTAGGCTTATTTTTCTTATTTAGAGAATTGAAGAAATCATAGAAATTCAAGGTGTAATTCTGATTTTCACATCAAGCTTTCCATATCACGGACAAAAAAATGCTTAAGGTCGTTTTTTTGAAATTCCTATACACTTAAAATAAAAAAAAATTATGTCTCAACTCAAAATCATCCTTGCTTGGATCATACTTATTTTCACTTTTGCCCTCTGCATCGGCAGCGTTATACTCATTTTAAGTCCTATGCTTACCTGATTTAGAAAGGCGCCGTATGTCCCCTCATTCAATTCACATTTAAAACTGATCAAAGATCATCTCACTCTGACCTCATGAGCTAAGTTATTAGATCTCGGCTGTGGTGACGGAAAAGCGATGAGATTTTTCTATAAAGAATTTGGTCTGCTCTGTGAAGGCTACGATCTCAACCCCTTCGTCATCCTATACGGAAAACTGATCAACCGTCGAAAAGGCATCAGAAATATTAAATTCGTGGTCTCCAACTTCAAGAAGGCGCAACTCCATAAATACGACTATCTCTATATGTATCTCTTCCCCAACCAAATGGCCGCCATCGAAGACTGGGTATTCTCGAATATAAAAGACGATGCGATCATCATCGCAAACTCTTTCAAATTTCTCAAGCACAAACCTTTCGATACCATCAGAAATAAGAAAGGACAAGAGATCATCAGATTATATAAAAAATAGGTATAGTGGACAAAAAGGGGTGGGTTTTTTAGAGACAAAAACGGGTGGATTATTTTATCGTACGTGATAAGAATTCAAAACATAGTTTAACTTTCTCGGTTCTAGCTAATCATCTATGTATTCTTGTATGTGTTT
>CAIXFE010000018.1 GCA_903918675.1 uncultured bacterium | reverse complement strand
TGTTTCTTCGCTTCTTCTGGATCGGCTTCTATCTTCACGAGCACTTCCTTCTTCAAAGTTTTGTACAAGAAAAGCACAGCAAACTGTCCAACGGAAGTCAGCTTTTTCTTAAGTTTAAAGAAATGAGGTTCTATATCGATGCTATATGTAGCTTTGATAGCTTCTGCTATGTCATTTTCATCTACTTTGGCATAGAGTGTATTATCCTTATTCGCCTTCCTCGTAATGACAATACCTCCATCATTAGTGATCTTGGTAAAGACATCGTCCAATGAAACAGCTTTTTTCTGTCTGTCGATCTCTGCAGCTTGCATTTTCTGGAGATAGGCATTTTTATTCATCGCATCGGCGAGGACAGCCATCTTCTTAGGAAGAAGAATATTTCTCGCGTAGACAGGTTTAACCTTCACGATTTCATACTTTTCACCTAGGTGTTTATCGCTGAGCAAAAGAATCACTTCGATCATCTTATTCCCTGGTTTTCTCTTGGTACTTGTTCTTGGCATTACAGAAAATTAACTAATTAAAAAAATGTCACGACTCAGTGTATATAAATTTCTCCGGGAATTGCAAATGAAAATATATCTTCTCTATAGTAATATCATGCCCTCCGGAGGGTTATCCCGCCTTGCGGGACTCCTTCGCTTCGCTCAGTCGCTTTTTTGCGCCATCCAGCTGATAGCAAACCATGCGAGACGTTGCCCTCCTTGGTGGAGGATAAACCGGGAAGGCAGGGGCCAGACTTTTTGTCCCGGCTTGCCGGGATCCTGCGAAGCGCATTTTAGTAAGGCCCAGCGCAGCGTCTACAAAAAATATAAATATAGAAAAATAATGAGGAAGGAAATATTTAATTGTGAGAGTGAAAATTACTTCGCTAAGATAGTTATATTCTTGAGATGGATATCTGTCCCAGAGAATAATGCTTCAAATGCTTCTTGAGCATTGGATTCCGCTGTATCAATAAGTCCTGACTGTACAGCTTCTTGCAAGAGAAATTCTTTTGCCTTAGCTTTGAGAGCTATTTGCATATAGGTGTCTTGTTCACTCGTTCACGTGCTTGTTGTTTGAGAGCTTGGGAAATTTTGGAGTTGGATACCAAGGACCTCTGGTAGAGGCAGGACAAGTTCCACATAGTTTTGTTTGTCGGTGTGAATATTTCATGTTCATAAAGTATCCAGGCGAAATCCTGCACGAACCACTGCTTCTACGGGGAGTGTCATAGTATACCTAAAAAGGGGACTATGGGTGATATCATCAATTCCCACACCGGGAATCAACTGAGAGATATCCTGTTCTCCGCTAAAAGTCCTACTAATCTTAACTGTAGCAGTTTCTAGAGTTTTCTTAGTCGCGAAGAGATCCAAAACGTCTTGGGTAACTTTGGTTCTTTCCAGGATTGCTTTTTGTTGCAAACAGTGCACAGAACAATACACTATCCCAAGAAATATGAATCCCAATACTATCCATTTTATTGCCTTCATGGCGGATTGTCTAAGTGAAATAAATTATTTATACTCATAACCAAAATATCATGAAAAGCAATAGAAAAATAATACGATTTTTCATAATGGTCTTTTTACTTGCTGTGGGAGTATTTTTGTCTCTCCATAAGCATTCATCTTCGCCTAGAGAGCTATGTTATCAATCTCATTGTTTCACCTTGGAAATTGTAGATACTCCTGCATCCATGGAGAGATGACTGATGTTCCGCAAATCTCTACCAGCTCATTATGGGATGTTATTTGTCTTTCAGGATATTTCTGTACATGATTTCTGGATGAAAAATACGCTCATCCCACTTGATATGGTCTGGTTGGATAAGAACTTCACAGTAGTAGATATCAAACACGCGATACCTTGCATCCAAGATCCTTGCAGCATCTATCATCCTCAAGGGCCTTCATCATATGTAGTAGAGTTTGCTTGATGAACTACAAAAACTATAGGACTCTCTGAGGGAGCTCAAATGATCTATAAGTAGGAAACATTATTTCTTGATCTTAAGGTAGACCCATAAAGCACCTGCTGCACTGATAAGATTGAGAAATCCCATAAGCGCTTCTCCGTTAGCAAAACTGCTGATGACTAGGAATAGAATTCCCAAGACTTGAAGCAAAAGAAACGATGTCTGTATCTCTTTCCTTCCTTTCCGGCTATAATTGAGCTGGAGAAGCCAAGCAAAGATGATGAGTAATAACCCCAATCGACCAAACATGATGATAAGTTATAAGGGAATAAAAAACTTTTCTTGCATCTAGAAAATACTTATTTAAGATAGCGATGCAACTCATTTTATATCATTCACGCACTCAGTGTTAGCTCAAAAATATAGGTTGATAGGCAAAGAAGTGATCTTTTTGTCCAAGAAGAGGCAGTATTTTTCGGCTGGACTTTTTGGGTTTTTCTATTTCCAACAGTACGCTCAGTTACCTTTTCATCAGCTTTCTTTCCATGTCACGATCAAATTTTCCAAAAGATCAGTACAGAGACACGTGATCAAGAGGGCAGTCATAGACTATGTGCAAAACCAGCAATTACTGACCAAACCGCTATGAAAAACCTACTATAAATTCTTTGTAGTCCTCAACAAAAATAAACTCGAGGAATTTCAGAAAGGAATTGAAAATTTTACGAAGAAAGATAGTATTAAATATGTTCAGAAAGAATTTGCTTCATCATGGAGTAAATTAGTTATCAAACTTAGATAATTGCTGTCATCCAAAATTATGTCATTCTGAATTTATCTGCCACCAAGGCAGGCAAAGTGAAGAATATAATTATTTTACTTATATCCTTCTCCCGACCCGTCGGGATCAGGATGACACAATACCAGAACGACGTTCGATACCAAATTTTAACTCTTGATACCTTCACCCATGACCATCTTCCACAAGATCATTAAATGAGGCGGAAATTTATTGAGTTCTATCAAGAAGGACAATACGCAACAACTTGCCGAACTCGAGAGATTGGAAAAAGAGATCAGCGAACTCAAAAAGAGAGAACAGACAGAGAAAGAGAAAAAGCAGCAAGCTCCAGTAGGATGGGGACTGACCAATAGAATGTCACTCAAATTTCGATTGATTGGGATCTTTGCGGTGTTCCTCGCCTATCTAGCGTTTAAATCATTGAGCAGTCTTTTTCTGATCTTGACTGCATTTATCGTTTCGATAGCTATAGAGGCTTTCGTAGAATTTTTCCAAAAAAAATTGAAACATAGAGGCTTAGCTATTGTCATTGCCTATCTCATATGTGTGATCATCATCTTATGATGTTTTGTTTTCGTCGTACCTTTTGTACTCAATCAACTGTCCAATATCTTGGGCGCAATTACTGGAAATATAGCTACGCTCCAGACGACGCTTCAAAATAAATCTATCGTCGATATCGTCGCTGCTTCCCATTGGCTCCCGGGCTCTATCAAAAAATCGCTCCTGGATATCTTCGCCAGTCAGGGTACCGCATTAGGAGTACAATCTCAATTACAGGCTAATGTCTCTCAGCTGGTAAATTTAGGAACGACGTATGCCAAAGGTATCGGCAATTTTGCTGTGAATTTTATTAGTGGCTTTATGAGCTTCTTGGCAAAGGCATCCATAGTGCTTACCTTATCGATATTATTTTCTATCCAAAAAGATGCGGTTATGAAATTTATCTCAGGACTGGGTGGAGAAAAACAATATAAATTCATCTATATGAGATTGGAAAAGATATATAAAAAGTTAGGAATCTGGTTGAAGAGTCAGTTATTTCTTTGCCTCTGTATAGGAGTGGCTTTCTACGCAGCATTACGGATCGCATCATTACTTGGTATGGATCTGCCCCAGAAGGGTTCGCTTGCCTTGATCGGAGGTATCATGGAATTGATTCCTTATATAGGACCGATTTTATGATGATTCATTATGGCAGCAGTGGCATTTATGCACTTCGGGATCATAGGTGCACTGATCTTTATCTGAATTGTGATCTTGATCCAACAATTGGAAGGGAATGTCCTTGTCCCAGTAGTCATGACGAGAAGTCTAGGCGTCAATCCTATCATCATCTTTATCAGTATGATTTTGTGATGAATCATCATGGGTGTCGTCTGATTATTACTCGCAGTACCTATCGCCGTGATTATTACCATGATGTTCGAAAGGACATTTGAGGAATAGCCGTATAAATTTTCAATTTCTAATTTCTAATTTTCAATTTTCAATTAAAATATCATGAAAAAGAAATTACTAAATACCTATTTCAAAATCCTTGCCCTTTTTGCTAGAGGCTATCTGCGCAAGCACAAACCCTACATTGTTTGAATCAATGGAAGTGTAGGAAAGACGTCTTGTCGTATGATTATTTTTCAGACATTAAAACAATTTTTTCCAGAAATAAAAATCTACACTTCCAGGAAAAATTTTAATGGTGAACTCGGTTTGTCACTAAGTATCTTTGAGATCGATGAATGGAATCCGACCATGTGAACTTTCATTTCCGTGCTCTGGAAGATCATCAAAAAAAGATTTTTTTCAAAAAAACCTTACGATATTATTATCTTGGAATATGGCATCGATCGCCCAGGGGAGATGGATTTTCTGCTCCAAATAGTCAAGCCCCACATCGGCGTCTTTACTGCTATCGATTCCGTCCATTCCGAGCAATTCGGCAATCCCGCGGAGATCGCGAAAGAGGAGATCAAAATGCTGAAAAACACTCTGGAAATGTGATTTCTCAACGAAAATGATATCTATGCATTGCAACTCAAGCCTCAACTCAAAATAGATTACCTAACCTATCAAACCGAAGGAAATGATATCCAGGCTGATATCAAATTTGCTAATGAGAAATTTGTGATGGCTGATGTCCAGTGAGATCTTGGCGTCGCATTTGATCTTCGGATAAGAAATAGAAAACACCATATCCAGACTAACGTGCTCGGAAAGCCTAATTATGGCTATATCGGAGTCGCTTTAGCTATAGTCGAGATAATCGGGTGGAAGCCATTTTTAAGTCACGAAAAGATCCATTTAGGAGAGAAACTCACTTTAGAATATCAGCTTCAACCAGGGAGATTAAGCGTATTCCCAGGGATAGAAAAAAGTATCATTATCGATTCTAGCTACAATTCGTCACCACTCAGCGTGAGAAAAATCATAGATACCGTCCACAATATCAAGATGCAACTTTTCCCCCATAGAAAAGTACGAATGCTGCTGGGGGATATGAGAGAGCTGGGAGATCTGACGGAGAAAGAACATAGAATGATAGCTGGATATGTTTCGCAGGTTGCTGACCGTGTGTTTTTGGTCGGCAAACATATGACGGATTTCCTCGCTGATGAACTGCAGAAAGTAGGCTACCCCGTAGAGAAAATTTACACATTTACAAAATCCACGGAAGCAGGAGACACGCTCCGTACGATGTTGAGAGAGCCGGGAAACGAAGCCCTCGTCATCTGCAAAGGAAGTCAGAATACCATTTTCCTGGAAGAAGCTGTCAAGAAACTTCTCCTCAATCCTGCCGATGAATATAAGCTCACCAGACAATCTCATCGGTGGATGCAGAAGAAAGACCAGTTTTTCAAACAATAAACAGCAATTCCTGCCAACAAAAAAAGCCCTGATATCGAGTCAGAGCCTTTTTATAGAGAATTTGGAAATTACTATCTAGTATTCATCATCCTCATCTTCTTCTTCATTGTCATCCTCAAATGGATCTTTGAGTGTTTCTTCTTCATCATCATCATTTTTTCTGAGAACTATAAGCTTCTTAAATAAATTGATCATGGCTATAAGCATAAGAAGATAAAATGCATTCTTGACGATCACAGATCGTTGCGGAGATTATATAGATATCCCAAAATGAAAATCAAGCTGAAAATGAGCCTCTCTTACAGTCCATCTTTTTCATATTTCGTAAATAATTTCGTAAAAAGTTTGGGAACCAGCGCCATATGCTCTGGACTTTCTACAAAAGCTACTCTCATCTGAGTCAATCCGGGATTCGTCTCCCCAGCGTTGATGCGATAAAAACCGCTCATGGGAGAAACCAGTAAGGTATATTTTTCTCCTGCAAGATCTACAATTCATTTCTGTGCACAAAATAGAGAAAATGCCTGAGCATCAAATCCTGGCTTCGCAATATCTCTGACATCGATAACAGAATAAAGGGAAGCATCCGGGCTAGAGACAATCACTCCCGGGAGCGAGGTATGGAGATCATCAGATAATTTCTGCAACATCAATCCATAATACGATCTTTGCGCTTCATACCATTTTTGAAGATCTTCGATAGATTCATGCGCCAATGCTCAGAAGATATATTGACCAATAATGTTGGGGCAGAGTGAGGTAGTATTTTCTGCTACGGCTTGCTGATGAAATTCTTGATTGTCGGTGACGAGAGCGCCGATTCTCAGTCCACAAGCATTCCATACTTTAGATGCAGTTTCTATACTGATCCTTTTTCATTGGATCCCGGGGACATCTTGATCGGAAATTCCCCAAATGCTCACGATATTGCTTCTATCATAATGTAATTCTCTATAGGCTTCATCACTAATGATCCACATATCATATTTCACGCACAGCTGAGCAATGCGGAGCATATCTTCACGAGTATACAGTTGTCCAGTCGGATTATCATAAGGGATGACTACAATCGCAGAAGGATTGTGTTCCTGGATAACCTTTTCTATCTGATCAGTTTCTGGAAGCGTAAATTTTCCATCATCTTGCAATGTCCTTTGGATGGAAATAGTTTTCCTAGAAGTCCTTGCGGCGAAGGAAAGATAATTGGTATATGCAGGATCGATAAGCATAATTGGCCTATCGTTAGCATCACTGACTCCCAATAAAACGAGTTCCATGGCCTGACTTCCGCCATCAGTAATTTGGCAATACAATCACTTGGTATCACATCCACTGGAAGCAATGACATGCAAAAAAGCTTCATTAGTTTCCTCGAGTCAAACGGTCTGTGAATATTGAACTCTTCCCTCAGCTAAATCAGTCTGAGACTCTTTGAGATGAAACATCCTCTCTTGCATAGCAGGATGCATAGGGAGGGAAACGTTTCCTACAGAGACATTGATCGCTTGGATTCCATCAGTCCTCTTAGCAAACTCCATCTGCGCCATACGGATAGCGGAAGGTTGTTTACTGGCGAAATACTTAGATAATGCAGGCATGAGAATTATAATTTTAAAATTTAAAAATTTTTAATTTTAGAATAAGCTGTATTAAGTCTAAGATCCAAGTTCTAAGTTCTAAGTTCTAACACCTGACAATACATACTATTCCAAGGCAATATTTCAATTGAAATTATCATGTGAAAATTTACAACAGTGAGGAAACCCATTTATTCTTCACAATTTTCGATGCAATTAACAATTTACAATACACTTACTCGCAAGAAAGAACTTTTTGTCCCTCTGATGGAAGATCCTAATTATAAAGGACCTAAAAAGGATTTTGTCTGACTGTATTCGTGCGGACCTACGGTATACAGCTTGCCTCATTTTGGGAATGTGAGAGCATCGTTCACGGCTGATTTGATTAGGAATGTACTGAAGAATATCATGGGATATAAAATGATCTCTATGACCAATTTTACCGATGTGGGCCATTTGGCTGGTGATGGTGATACAGGAGAAGAGAAGATGGAAAAAGCGGCGAAGACAGAATGAGTGACAGCTTGGGATCTTGCAAAAAAATATGAGCAAATTTTCAGAGATTTTTTTAAATGAATGCAGATAGATGACTTTGATATAATGCCCAGAGCGACGGAACATATCCAGGAGCAGATAGATCTCGTGAAAACATTGGAAGCAAAGTGATATACTTATATCATCCCTGATGATGGAGTATACATGGATACTTCCAAGATCGATGATTATGGGAAATTACTTGGACCAAATTACAAAAAACATTTAGAATGAATACAGGCAGGGGAGAGGGTACAGCTCTGATGAAAGAAAAACATCACAGATTTTGCATTATGGAAATTTCATGTAGGTGAGGGGAAGAGAGATATGGAGTGGGAAAGCCCACGAGGCGTAGGATTCCCAGGTCGACATGCAGAATGTAGCGCGATGTCTTGTAAATATCTAGGCAATCAATTTGATATCCATCATGGAGGATATGATCTCATCCCTATCCATCATACCAATGAGATAGCCCAATCTGAATGTGCTTTCGACGTACATCCTCGAGTCAAATATTGGATGCACCACCAGTTTGTAAATATGAATGGAAAGAAAATGTCCAAGTCTGATGGGAATATCGTCTCTCCCTATGAAGTGCTGGAGAAGGGGTATGCCTACCTAGATATCAGATACTTCTTTTTTACCACGCACTATCGTAGTTTCTTTGATTTTACTTGGGATAGTATGGAAGTTGCCAGACATTCTAGAGATAATCTGATCAAAAAAATGCAGAAACTTTTCGATACTCACAATCAGATCCTTGTGGATATTTCTCATATAACTTCCTATGAAATACTCAAAGAAAAAATTACTGATAAATATGTCGGTGATGCGCTAGAAGATATGATGGCGGCATTGATGGATGATCTCAATACCCCACAGCTCATCGCCATTCTCCATCAATCACTCAATTCATTAGACAAAGTAGAAGAGGTCGATATGAAAGAACTATTTATTGCCCTTTATCGGTTGGAGAAAAATTTACTCAAAGTCGGACTCTTTGATCGGATCGGTCAGGAGGCGGAAAAGATAGAGATTCCTTCTGACATTATCCAGCTCGCCGAGCAGAGAATCCAAGCCAAGAATGCGAAAGACTATCAGCTCGCTGACCAACTCAGAGATCAGATACAAGATGCAGGATATAAAATGCAAGATACGAAGGATGGTTATGAACTAATCAAAATATAATTCCGCATTCTCCATTTTAAATTCTACATTCCAAGACATGAAACTCCTCAACACTATCCACGAAGACTATCACATGCATAGCATCAATCTTTCTGATGGTTTTCATACCGTCGATGAGATTGTCCAATATGCAGGGAGGATAGGGCTCAAAAAGATCGTGATCACGGATCATAGTCAAGCTGTTTTAGATGGTTGTAATATAACTAAAAAAACATGGATGTCGTGAGCTACAAGATGGAAGAATGTATATAATGATGTGGAAGTAAGTTTCGGTATAGAAGGAGATATTCTGGATGAAGAAGGTGATTGCTGCTTCGATATCTGATGATCATCGCGTGACTTTCTGATTCTTGCAGTTCACAATAGTGCCTATAAGTGAGATTTCAAAAACATTACACAAGCCTACATCAATGCACTTCATAAATATCATGACACAATAAAATATATTGCACATCTGTGCTTCGAGAAGATTTCAGAATTTGTAGATGTCGAAGCAGTCGTGAAGGTAGCCAATCACTATCATATCCCTATGGAGTTTAATGCTAAAAATTTTGTATTAGGAACCACTGACGAAAAGAAACTCTTACAAATGCTGAAATTGGCAGATCAAGTCTATATAACTAGCGACATGCATACGCTCTCTGATTTTGATTTTCTACAAGTCGCTTTTGATTATCTCAAAGAGCATGGATTTATATCATAACTTTATGATATGGATATTGAGGATTTAAAGTCTATCGTGATCGATCTCGTCGCTGAAGCTGATATACTTAAGCGTAAATTTGTCAGTGATACTGCACCAGTAAATTATGCCTGTATTTTTTGTCATAGCGATGAGGAATATAAAGTATTTTTTGAGACGACTGAGAGGATCGGGAAAATAGTCCAAGAAACAGGCCCTGGTCCTATATTCCAGATTGAACCTTGGGAAACGGTTGCTGGGATCTTAAAGATTCTTAAGATACGTAAGCCTGATCCGACCAGGATTGAGAGAGGATACGTCGATTTTACACTCTCAAATTATGAAGAATTTAAAGAAACTCACCTTAAGCAAGAATGATTTAAACTTATCGTCAGAGAGAAATATGAAATGATTGAACTCAAAGATCCAAACTTTGATGTGCTTGTATATTTCGCAAATCCGCCATTGGATAAACAGTTAGGAATTAGATAACAGAGATTTATTATGTACAATATTTTTTATGAAAATCAGTAAAGAATATCGATTTATCGTCGCTTGTGGATCGCTCTCTGGATTGATCGTTTTTATCGGACAAGTGCTAGCGAATTATGGATTTTCTACATTCGAAATTTCTATCATCCCCTATACCTTAGCAGTCATTTTCTTATTGCCGATAGTAGTTTTTCGTAAACATTGGTGGACGAAAAGAAATATCTGACCATTATTATTGCGAGGATTGATAATCGCGTTTGGCGCGCTTACTGAGTTCGGATGAATAGCTTTTGGCATCCCTGTGGCAGTTATCGTATTATTGTTATACACGCAACCTTTCCGGACGATAGTTTTTAGATATATCTTCTCCAAGGAACGTATAAGACGGGTGCATATCGTTGCGACGTTTCTCGTATTGGCTGGAGTATTTTTTCTAGTTTACCCTTTTAGTGGGTGACTTGTCCTAAGTACTACCGGAGTCATCGTAGGACTACTCTGATGAATATTCCTCTCTTTGCGAGTGATCGTAGGCGGACGAATTAGCAAAAAAAATATCGATCCTTATCTGGGAAATTTTTCAGGGATAGTATTTTCACTGATACTCTTGTGAATCATGATCCCTATATTCAGAATATTTATCCACAATCCTCACATTACTACATTTCAACTTCATTGGCCAATAGCTGTCTGGCTACGGTGTATCGCTTTCGCTATTTTCCCAGAGGTTATCTGACATATCGCATATCTCAAAGGAATGAAAAAGATAGCTACCGTTAGCGCTGGGATTATTCTTCTTCTCGAACCACTTGTTGCAACGATATTAGCGACAGTATTTCTCCATCAGCCTCTGACCATCTTGATCATCATAGGATGAATACTGATCTTGTGAGGGAATATTTTCATCATGCGCTATGATCACAGCACGTAGTTTTATTTACTAATTATCATACTATGCACGCAAAGAAATTTCTCGCGCTCTCCCTCATCACATGCTCACTACTCTTACTCGCCGGATGTGGAAAATCTCTCAGTTCTACGGATCCTCTAACAGGAGATCCATCCACGGGAGCTACCTCAGATCCTATCGCCACTACAGCTCAAGTCACTGAAGCGCAATGTGTGGATGCTATGGCGTATGCACTCAAAGGCGCTGAATATGAAGCCAAATGAGATTCCAAAAATTTTTCCTTGTGGATCAAGAAATTAGCTGATATGGAGAAACAATACAAGGTAGATAATAAGACCTATCAGACGGTATGCAACAAGATGGCTAGCAATAGCGTGACTTTCGTGACTGCGGTCCAGAAACGTTTGGCAGAGTTAAAATAATATAGGAAAATGC
The DNA here is from genome assembly GCA_903918675.1 of uncultured bacterium. Lineage (GTDB taxonomy): Bacteria > Patescibacteriota > Gracilibacteria > Absconditabacterales > Absconditicoccaceae > CAJBLF01. The sequence goes on along the minus strand of CAIXFE010000018.1, from coordinate 7,510 downwards.
TCTTTGTACTTTATATTCTTAATCTGAGAATCTAAAATGCAGAATCGAAAATCTTTTTTCAAATGAGTCTCGAGAAATGTCCTTATCTTAGGGTTGGTCAGTCTGTTTACTGATCTGAGCTCTCAGATGGTATTTCCATTGATCCCATTATTTCTGACAAGCCTGGGAGCAGGAGCGACGATCGTCGGAGTGGTAGAAGGTGCAGCAGAGAGTACAGCATCGCTACTCAAAATATTTTCTTGATATCTTTCAGATAAATTTAAGAAGAGAAAAATATTTGTCTTCATCGGCTATGGATTTTCTACAGTGACGAAGCCACTATTCGCGATAGCTAAGACTTGGCCTATGGTGCTCGTTTTCAGAGTGGTAGAAAGGATAGGAAAGGGGCTCAGAGATGCCCCCAGAGATGCCTTGGTGGCAGATTTTACTGCGCCAGAATACAGAGGCAAAGCCTATGGTATCCAGAGAGCGATGGATGGTACATGATCAGTATTTGGTGCAGTATTGGCATTGATATTTTTCCCTATACTTGGATATCAGAAATTATTTCTCTTCGCGTTCTTGCCAGGAGTGGTCGCCGTCTTAGCAATCCTTTTCGTGAAAGAAGCCAAGAAAATGAATGCAGAGAAAACTGAGACTTCCATACAGAATCCTGCCCTCCCTAAAATGTCACTAGGAGAATGACTCAGAGTGCTCCCTAGAAATCTCAAACTCTTTATCCTAGTATCCGCATTATTCGCTACAGCAAATTTCGGCTATGCATTCTTACTTCTCAAAGCCAAAAGCGTAGGTGCGACCGACGAGAAAGCGATTCTCTATTACGTATTGTTTTATGGAGTCTATACCTTGTTCTCCACACCGGCATGAATCCTTTCCGATCGCATCGGCAGGAAAAAATTACTCTGGATCGCATATAGTTTATTCCTTGTGGTCGCATTGGGACTCGCTTTCGTGACGAATCTTCCACGAGTAATTTTCTTCTTCATCGTCTTTGGGATTCTCTTCGCAATCGTGGATGGGACCGAAAGAGCTTTGGTCGTAGATCTGGCTGGCAAAGATTGGAAAGGTACCGCATTAGGAGTTTTTCATACTTCCATCGGTATTGTTGCATTGCCGAGTGGATATCTTTTCGGATTGCTTCGGGATAAAATATCTCCGCAGACTGCCTTCTTGTCTGCCTTTGTTGTCGGCATCATCGTGATGATCTTGTTTGGGTTTGTAAAGACGAAGAAGGGTATTGTGATTGAAAAATAACAAGGAATAATTATATGTATGCTACTAGCCTTTGGTACAAAAGTATAAACATATTTTTATTCCGCTAATCGTTTTTCATTACTCATGAGTGAAGAATTTGTTCCCTATGATGAAGTATTTACTGGAGCAGATGATGTCCCCGAAACTTTGGAAAAAAGGGGCTTAGATCCAGATCCTTTTACAATGAAGGATCTTATTGTTTTTTTTGAGATAGCAGAAATTACGAATAATAATAATGAAGTAAATGATGTCACTAAGGAGCAGGAACTTTCTAGGCTATATGATAATCTTCATTACTCATATAATACAGCAAGACGAGACAAAGAAATCATATTGGCAGAGCAAGGGGAGAAGATATCTTTGCTTATGGATTGCCGGGGAAAGTCGCTTCCGCTTGATTCCCTTGAATTTGTAAATGATAACGATGATCTAACCATCTGTTACTGAGTAGATATCTGAGATGTCCTCAAATGAGATGAGCAAGATCCATCTATTTATTTTTATTCGAAATCTACAAAGAATGAACAATGAAAAGTTTTAATATCACAATGAGCTAATATACTTCAGGATACCGATATCGATTTAATCAGAGGCATTATCATAAATAAAACCAGATATACTTTCCTATAAATAGCTTCATCATCCCCTTTCATTCTCCAAAAAAACTCCGAACATCATGTCATCCGTGACAGAGCTCAGAGTTTTTTTCTTTATATAAAGACTACCATATAACTTAACACTCAAAACTACTTAAGAGAGCCTATAGCATCACCAAATTGCACCGTCTCTTGTGTTCATGTGTTTATGAGATTAGGATTCGGCCCAGTTCTAAAAGGGAAATCTTCTGGGATATAATATCCTTTGATCTGAGAAAGACATTTCAATACATTGGTCTCCCAATTGATAGGACTGGAAGCATAGATCTGACCATCCTTATTGCCATACCTACTTAATTGATTGATGGTTTGATAATTACCTAAAGCATCATTATTTAATGTCACAGCGATAGCTCTAGCGCCTTGGTATGCTGAATAAAAAGGTACTCTATCTCATCTATCATTATTACCTACGTTTCAGATATTATTAGATGTGCTCAGAAATTGTCACAATGTGCTTTCAGCAAAAGCGATACACATCACGACATCTCTATCGATATTCGTTCACTTCGTTGCATCATCCCGGAAAGGAACTTCTCTATAGATACCGACGCCATATTTATCCAAGAATTGAGTTTCTCTCTCCAATAAACTAGCTCCAGTCATTAAGGTTAAGTTGGTGATATCGATAGTTCTTGCATACTTATCTCTGAGGTATTTGATTTGGTAACCATCAGGTAAGACACTTTCATCGGCCACGATACTTGCGTCGATAACATCAAAGGGATCTAATGCAATGCCATCTTTGAATGTGATGAAGCCAAGATTGGCTCATTTAGAAATAAATCCAGCTCATCTTGTCCCAGGCTCTCATCCACTATATCAGATCAATTGCCCTCTTCTGACGATATCGCCAGGCTTGACGATAGATCTATTGAGATATTCATAGACGGAGACGTAGCCATCAGTATGGACGATCATGACTCGGTTGATACCGACATCATCATTATCTGCTACGAAATAGACTACACCATCGCGCGATGCATATACAGGAGTTCATTGATCTGCTTGGATCTGGATACCGATCTCTGGGATACTATATTGTGTCTGATACGCAGTATCTCCGAAGTAGGTCAAAATATTGTCGATAGGATATACTGGCCAAGCAAAAGGATAGGATTGCGTATCATCACCAAGTGATTGTAATTTCGCCATTTTTTTATCCATATCGAAATTCCCTTCATAGACTCATTTCTTTGCATCACTTACTAATTGTGTAACTTTATCATAGACGCTCTTGGTACTATCAAAAAGACTGTTGAGGCCTGCTTCTTGAGTAACTTTATCATCTTTATAGAGAGAAATAAATTGAAGCAAATAATTTTTTTTCTGTTGAAGCTTATCTAAATCTGCTTGATAATTTTGGATGCTTGCCTCTGCCTGTATTTTTAGCTGATTTAATTTCTTGATCAGATCAAGTTGCTTAGTTTCATTGGTAGTAAAATTATCCATAAGATCATTAAATTGTAAGAGCATGGATTGTACCATATAATCATTTGCTAGGGTACGAGGAATGTTATCAGAATTCACAATAAGTTTGACATCATCTATGCTCGTCCCATCGTCAGTATAGATCTTATTGTCTAATTTATAGATGAAGTCTGCAAAGTCTTTGATGTACTCCTTAGTATCTGTAAATCCATCTCTAGAAGAAGTGAGATCTTGGTAAGCAAGGAAGATCAATTTCTGATATGCAGCGATTTTATTCAATGTCTCTGATACGGTAGTGGTGGTAGAATTGATAGTCTGGATCACATTCACGATTTCACCCCTTATCGCTCTATATCTATCAGATATGGTATCTCCTGTCCTTTCTTTGGCATCCAATGCGTAGAGTTCTTGAGTAATGCTATCTACACTGCTTTGAAGGTCTTGTATAGTCGTATCGGCGGTTTTGACATCAAAATTATCTACCTGACTATCTGGTTGATAGGTATCCAAAGTTCCTGTATCCATAGATAATGGAGTGCTATCCACAGGTACCGCTGAAGCATCTTGTGCTATAGCAAAAGCGCCTCAGAGGAGAGCGAGGCTGAGAAAAGAAAGAATAAGTTTAGTATGCTTCATAAGCGTTTAATTAGTATGATAAATACCATATAAGTATATCCACGACAAGAAAATAATCAAAAAAACAGACCTTATTTCGTGGGTCTGACTTGACATAATAGAGTAAGAGTGTTGAATGACGGTTAGATGGAAAGAGAATGAGTATATTTGTGTATTGGGAAACGGCTCCCGGACTAATAACCAATACCTAATTACCAATGACCCTTCAAAAGGCTATTTAAATCTCTTGATGAAGAATGGCATCAGAAAGAGAATAATACCAAAGAAAATGAAAGGGAGCACCATTCATCCATGATGGGTCAAAATATCAGACATAATCATGATGGCGAAGAGAAGAAGATTGGAGACTATCCCATAAGCAGCAGAACCATATTCTTTTTCATGATCTTCTCAGATATGATAGAAAAATCTAGCTTCCAGCAGATTGACTGCGATACCAAAGACGATTCCCATGAGGAAACTACAGATACTAAGTGTAATATAATAATCATATTTATTGATGATGTTTGGGAAATAGATGGTGCTCAATCATAAAATGATGGTAAATAAGATAGTATAGAATCTTTTTCTTCTCTTAAACAGCGTAGAAAGGATACTCCCTATGATAGCCCCCAGGATCGATACTACGATGATTCGAATAGAGCTTTTGAGTGTTTTATTGAAGACATCGACTCCGATTTCCAGCATTTTCTGTCCCATAGCAGTAGAGATCGCTCGAAGGACTCCTATAGGTACGAGGAGTCGGATATATTTTTTGATGACATCCATGATGCTAGGGATGGCGATACGGAGAGTCTCTTTGACGTTGTGTCTCACAAATGTTTTCTCATAGTTTAGAAATAATGTAGTAATAAGTGATGCGGTAAGGAGTCCTACGATAACCCAAAACCCATTAGCGCCCCAAAGACTATAGACCTCAAATCATAGATAGCTTCACAAAATAATACCCACAAGAAGTGCTACATTTACCATTCCCGTGACAGTGGTTTCACTGAATGATGAATTTTGGATCTCTATCGTCAAAAGGACAGATTTTACGATGGTCCAAAGTCCATACATCAGTCCTATGATACTCATAATTACCACGAAAACCCAGAAAGGATAATATCCCAAGAGATGTCCAAGGATCACACAAGCGATGCTCACTAGTGTCGCTACGACAATGATATGCTTTTTATGAAAGAAATATGCTATGGAACCACCGACGAGATATGAGAACGTACATCATAAGCTGATATATCAGACAATCTCTTCCAGACTAATGTTCATCCCTTTGAGATACGGTCGGAGAAAAAATTTAAGCATCGAAACGAAGATGCTCCGAAAAAGCACGAGTACGACGAAGAAGATCAGATTTTTATGTTTGCGCATGGAGGGAGAGTTTTATAAAAACGCCTTTTTGATCTTAGCAATAATCTTAGTGAATGTCTTTGCATCAAAAAAGGGACGATCAGAATTCCCAACATTCGCTCCAAAAGGACAGTCGGGGATGAGATGAAAATGAAGATGATCTACGCTTTTGAGTGCTGGTCATCAGATCCTACTATCCTTCATGTACAATACTACGTCATCGTGTTTCGTATGAAGACGCTTTGCCCATTTCTTAGCCATAGCAAAGAGTTCTTCTTGTTCCTTCTTAGAGAGCTCTTGAAGAAGATATACATGCCTCTGGGGGACGATGAGGATATGATGAGCATGATACGGGGCACGAGCAGGCGTGACGATCATTCATTTTTTCTTCTCCAGGATCTGATATGCTGGCATATCACAGAAAGGACAGATATGATGCTCCTCTTCGTATTCTAGTGCGCGAAGATATTTCATGCGTGAGTAAAAACCTATGATAAAAAAAATGGGAACGAAGCTCAGTATATAAATTTATTTCTTGATTGCAAATTGATAGATGTTTAGAGGATTAGTTTATTAGATGTTTAGGGAGAAACTCCTAAGCCCCTCTAAAACTAATTTTTCAATGTTTCAATCTCCACCACTTCATCCCAGATATCCATATTCTGGATCTGCTGACTATGGGTGACAGTATATAATTTCATTTCTTTGGATTGCACGAAATCTTCGAGCATATCTGCTACTTTACCAACGGTTTCATTATCCAAATTATTTATCGTCTCATCCAAGAACAAAATAGGGGAGTGGATATAGGCAGAGATAGAGAGCATTCGCACGATTTTCAAAATGACGAGTTGTCCGCCGCTTAATGATTTAATCTCTCTCGTTCCTTTGTCATCAGTGATCGTTGCTTCCAGTTCCAGTTTATCGGAAGATGTTTTGATGAGCTCAAGATTGATCTGATAATCCACGACTTGCGTTAAATAGTTATTAATAATATCATTCAAAACCGGCAAACTATCCTGCAATACGAGCAACAATAATTCTTTTGCGAAAATATTGTATAATTCTCATAGCAGCTTTTCTTCTTCTTGCAGTCATTTGACCTGCATCTGGATGCCAGCGAATTCATCGATAAGAACTGTGAGATCGCGACCAACTTCTTTCAATGCTATGGTGAGCTTTTCAATAGTGAGTAAGTGTTGTGGTTGAAGAATATTCAGCTGGTTTGTGACTTCAGTCAGCTCGTTTTCATAGGTGGTCATCTGCTTCACGCTTTGCTCCAGCGTCTCTTGCATCGTCAAAATCTGTGTAGCAAATTTCTCTTTCTCCAAAGTTAAAGTTTGTATTTGTTTCAATGCTTCTTCCAGTGATGAGATTTCTTTATCTAATGATTTGATCTTTTGCTCGGTATCTTGATACGACTGAAATATTTCTTGCAGAGATTTATAATCTATCTCAGTCAAAAAAGCCTTTACTTGAGCGATAATCTCCTGCAGGGCTTTCTGCTCTTTTTGTAGCTTTTCAATCTCTTTTGCTGTATCATTTCCAGCAGAATTATTTTTTAGCTCATTTTTTTTCTGCGACAAAATATCTTCAGCGTCTTTGATTTTCTTTTCCAAAACTTTTTTCTCTTCCAAGAATTTTTTCTTCTGCTCATCCAATGCATCGAAATGTTGTTTATTGATGACCTTGATGAAAGGACAGTTTGCGCCTATCTTCTGACAATCAAAGGTCGCTTGAGTATCTTCATCTTTTTCGAAGACAACAATTTTCTCTCACAGACGTGCATCTTGTTCTTTGAGATCGGCAATTTTCTCTTCCAAATTTTTGATCTCTTGCTCTTTATTTTTTTGTTCACTCTGGATACGAAGCTCATGATTTTTGATCTGGAGATCGAAGTTTTGCACCTTCTCATGTGCGTTTTTTCAGAAAGTGATTAATGAATGCAAAAACAACGACAATTCTCCTACATGGATTTCATCAGCCAATGAAAAATCAAAATTATCTCTATGCTTCTGATAGAAGTCTTGAAATGCTTTCTTAGGCAATGCCGCATCCAAAGCTTCTTGTCATTTTTGAAGCTCTGATTTCTGGCTTTTCAAGTCATCAATCTTGTGTGGATCGAGAGAAGAAATTTTCTGGTCTATCTCACTGATCTGTTTTTGATTGGACGTAATATTTTT
>CAIXFE010000017.1 GCA_903918675.1 uncultured bacterium | reverse complement strand
TTTTCCTTTTTTTTGTCGTCCGAATGAATAAAAAGTAGGCTGTCTTTATCTTTTTTAGGTCTGGAATGTCGACGGATTTAGGTATTATCATCGTATGAATCGTTATCGGGCTGTTTTTCGGCTATTTAATAGCGAGAATTTACTTCTTGATTAAGATTAAATCCAGTAGAAAATCTGCGGTTTCTCAGTCTCGTAGTGTGACACTTGGCTATGTCCATGAAAAAATGGCTCCCTTACTACCGAATTTCCCCTATCATTACAAAGATTTGATGTTTCTCGGGAAATGAGTAGATTATCTCGTGTTTGATGGCATGAGTGCTGGCAATCTCAAGAAAATCATCTTCCTGGAGATCAAGACCGGTGTCTCTGGCTTGAATAGAAATGAACAGATGATCAAGAATTGTTTGGCTGAGAAGAGAGTGGGATATGAGGTGTGGAGGAATAAATAAGGTTGAAAAATTGAGAGGTTGAGAGATTGAGAGATTGTCATTTCGAATGAAGTGTAACGAAATGAGAAATCCTAATGAAAGGCCGAGGAGATTTCTCCCTGCGTTCGAAATGACAAGATTTGATATAGGATCGTGGTGAAATGGTATCATACTGGACTCCGAATCCAGTGTCGTAGGTCCGATTCCTACCGATCCTGAATTAACCAGCTTTGCTGGAATGCTAAGTTTTAAGTGCTAAGTGTTAAGTGTTGAATGGAAAAGGAACTTCAAAAAATATTTGCTTATCTCAAAGAGCTCTTTCCAAAACCAGAAACTGAGTTGCACTACTCTACTCCGTTTCAATTTGTGGTAGCTGTGATGCTCTCTGCGCAGGCGACGGATGTACAAGTCAATAAAGTGACATCGATTTTATTTAAGAAAATAAAGAATCCTGAAGATCTTGTGAATATGTGATTGGAGGCGTTTGAACAATCGATAAGGTCAGTTAATTATTATAGAACAAAGGCTAAGAATATATTTGCTACATCTCAAATATTGGCTAAAAGTTGTCAAAAATCGTCAAAAATCGACAAAAATAGCTTAAGGCTTAAGGCTCAAGGCTTAGGGCCCTCCGAAGGGGCGGGTAAACTGGAAGCGATGGAACAAGGTATACCGAGCACTCTTGAAGAATTGATGAAGTTGCCTTGAATAGGTATTAAGACTGCGAAACTCATTGCTCATGTCCTGTATGATAAACCATTTATCGCTGTAGATACGCATATCCATAGAGTCAGTAATAGGTTAGGGTTGGTTAAATCCTCCACCCTAAAGGGTACCCCCTCCTTTGCGAAAGGAGGACAGAGTTTGAGTCCAGAAAAGACTTCAGAGTTGCTTGAAAAGATTATCCCAAATGATTACAAGGATCTGGCGCATCATGCGCTTGTGCTTTTCGGGCGCTATTATTGCACTGCAAGAGCTCCGAAGTGTAAAATATGCAAATTAAAATCGATCTGTGAATGGTATAAAATGAATGTATAATTTATAATTGATAATTTATAATTTTGGTGTTTTTTTTATACTTAATAAAAATATTCTATGTTTCATTTAACCGAACCTCAATGGGGAGTTGTGCTCTCGAAGTCTCTGCATACATGGATGCAGGCCAGTCCTTTCTTATTATTCTGGATCCCAAAATGTGCAGATCTTTTTGTCCTAACCTATCCTATCTATTTGCTGATCCTGTATATTTATGGTATGGCAAAGAAGAAAATATATTACAAAAAGGCTGCTATA
>CAIXFE010000016.1 GCA_903918675.1 uncultured bacterium | reverse complement strand
TTTCAATTTTTAATTTCTAAATAATTTCTAAGGTCTAAGGACTAAGTTCTAAGGTCTATATTAAATACCCGCGTCAATCTTATCCTTCTTCCCAAGGGTCACTACAGCTTTTTTGTATGCCTTTCTGACCAACTTCCTCTGGGTCCTTCCCTTGAAGACGACATTCACGATATTGATATCGAGAGGGATGACCTTGTAGATGTACTCTATAGCTTTTTTCACATCATTTTTGTTAGCATCCATATGGATCTTGAATGAATATTTATTTTCAGATGCTTGCTGTTTGTGAGCCTTCTCTGTCATCAAAGGAGCAATGATGATATCATAAGGACCAAATTTTTTCATGGCTTTGGTCTCCTGATTTTTCTTTGCTCTTGCTTGCAATATTTCTTTAAAGGTCATAGTGATAAGGAATAAGCTATAAAATAAGGATACTACTTTGTGGTATTGAGTAAAGTAAGTGCTGCCTCAGTAAATAATAATTTATCAGCATGCATGATATCATAAGGATTGAGATAATCTACCAAGAGGTATTTTACATCAGCCAAATTTCTAAATGATTTTTTGAGTGTCTCATCATTTTTGTCCAAGACAACGACGATTTTCTTTGATGCCAAACCAAGCGTGGTCAGTAAGTCAGCTGCCAATTTTGTTTTGGGAGCAGTAAAATCCAATGACTGGATACCGACAATTTCACTATCTTTTGCTTTCATACTTATCAATCATTGTAAGGCAATTTTTCTTGCCTTCTTAGTCATCAGCTTAGTAAAATTTTGGACTCCTCTTGGACCAAACGCAACTCCTCCACCTTTTCTTGTAGGAGAACTCTTGCCTCCAGCTCTTGCATTTCCCGTACCTTTCTGCTTGTACAACTTCTTTCCAGATCCATTGATTTCTCATCTACCTTTGGTCTTAGCAGGATTGTTACGAGCATTGCTCATCTGCAGAAGATAGTATTCGTGAATCAATGTAGGATTGATAATTTCATCGCAGAAAAGTTTCTCATCCAAAGCAAAGGCCGAAACCACTTTTCACTTACTATCATAGATATCTATACTATACGCCATTTCAAACACGCTATATAAAGTAAAACCGATTATTTAATAACAATTTTCAGAAGCCCATTGTATGATCCAGGCAATGATCACCTCAAAACAGCGATTTGTTCATCGTCTCTCTTGATGATGTCCACTACTGAGATATTCTTGAGAGTAACTTGCTGATTTCCCATACGTCCTGCATGAGGATGTCATTTCAATGTTCTTCTTGGCTTTCTATTTCCCATAGAACCTACATGCCTATGGAATTTTGAACCATGAGTCTTGGGTCAACCATCAAGATGAAATCTTTTGATCGCGCCCTGATATCCTTTACCTTTCGCATGTCAAGTAACTTCTACGAGAGTTACTCACTCCAAAAGCGCCGCATCCAAAATCTTTCCTGTCTCATTATCTTTGATAAAGGACTCATCTACATCAAATTCTGTCACATCTGTATATGCAATCTTCTGTCCCTTTTCTTTCTTCAATAATTTTTTCTCCACACCGATTACAACAGCTACATACCCATCCTTTTCTTGGGTCTTGTATCTGATCACTTCTTGGGGGAGGATCTTTACCAAAGTAACAGGCAAAAATTTATCATCGATCCACATTTTGGTCATCTCTTTTTTGCTGACTACAATACCTCATTTAGACATAACAACGATATAATATGTAAAATACTTGTTACAATAGTAGTGAACAGTGAACAATGAACAATGAATAGTGAACAGTGATGGTGTTTTTTATATAAAGACTCCTTCGCTGTTAACTGTTATCTGTTAACTGTTATCTAACCTAGAACACTTTCACATCTACCATTACTCCGACTGGGATAGCTAGATTCTGGAGATATTCCATAGTTTTACCACCTGTCTCTATGACATCGATCATTCTAGAATAGGTGATCCTTTCAAATTGTTCTCTTGCATTCTTAAATTTGAAGTTTGATTTCAAGACCGTATACATTTTCCTACTTCTAGGCAATGGAATAGGGCCCTTGATCGCTGCTCCAGATTTTATCAAAAGAGAAACAACTTTACCTACAGAAGATTCGAGCATTTTGCTGTCATAGCTCTTCAATTTTATCCTCAACTTAGTTTTGAGATTTTTTTTATCAGCCATAGAGAGTATAAATTATCAAATAAATTTTTCTTAAAATTTAGATCTTGACCCCACGTGAAGTGAGATCAAGCACTAAACAGTAAAAAATATATGTAATCAAACTTATGCCAAAATCTTAGTGACAACTCCAGCACCTACTGTCCTTCCACCTTCTCTGATCGCGAATCTCAAACCTTCTTCCATAGCTACAGGATAGATAAGTTCTACATCTATCTTTGCATTGTCTCCAGGCATGATCATCTCTACTCCAGCCTTAAGTGTCGCAGTACCAGTCACATCAGTAGTCCTCAAAAAGAATTGAGGTCTGTATCCTGTCATGAATGGTGTATGTCTTCCACCTTCTTCCTTCTTCAAAACGTATACTTCTGCTTCGAATTTGGTATGTGCTTTGACAGTACCTGGCTTGCAGATAACCTGTCCTCTTTCGATCTGTTCTTTTTCTATACCTCTCAATAAGAGTCCAACATTCATACCAGCCTCAGCTGCGTCGAATGATTTGTGGAACATCTCTACTCCAGTAATTACAGTCTTCTTAGGCTCAGCACCCAATCCAAGGATCTCGACTTCATCATTCATCTTGACGATACCTCTCTCAATCCTTCATGTAGCGACTGTTCCTCTACCTTTGATAGAGAAGACATCTTCTACTGGCATCAAGAATGGCTTGTCAGTATCTCTTACAGGGACAGGAATATATTCATCCAATGCCTTGACCAAATCCCAGATACATTTAGCAGCTCCAGCTTCATCAGTTGGATTTTCCATAGCTTTGAGTGCAGATCCTCTGATAATAGGAGAATTTTCGTCGTAATGATTTTTCTTCAATACATCTCTAATCTCTTCTTCTACAAGATCCAATTCATCTGGATCAGAAACCATATCGCATTTATTCAAGAATACAACGATCCTAGGGACGTTAACCTGATGAGCAAGAAGAACATGTTCTCTTGTCTGAGGCATAGGTCCATCCGTAGCGGCTACCACAAGGATAGCTCCATCCATCTGAGCAGCACCTACGATCATGTTTTTGACATAATCAGCATGTCCTGGACAATCGATATGCGCATAGTGTCTTGTCTCGGTTTCGTACTCTACGTGTCTCGTGTTGATCGTGATACCTCTTGCTTTTTCTTCAGGAGCATTATCAATCTGAGCAAAAGCTAAAGATTTAGCGAATCCTTTCGTAGCCAATACTCATGTAATTGCAGACGTCAATGTCGTCTTTCCATGATCTACGTGACCAATAGTACCCACATTGACATGAATTTTTTTGTCAGCCATTTGTGTAAAATATTTAAAAGTTAAAATGAATGTGCTGTGTTGACAGCGTGAGTTCCAAACATACAAATTTGGCTCACAAATGCAATAGAATTTTAAACAAAATACTAGCTTCGCTCAAATGATAGTCTCTAAGCAGATCTTATGCTATCATTTATATTGCGGAACTCATAGTCCGTACATAATTAGCGTCCCAAAAGATACTATTATATGTAAAGACACGGATCTATTTTTGCCTCTGTCGAGACATTGACTCGACAATGACTATACAGAATAGTAACTCATAATCAAGGCCTTTTTTTATAGGTAGGATAAGGTATTTCTCTCAAAAAGCAAAAACAGGTATAAATCAAGAGTTCCTATCATCATTATAGTATACTTTCACACAAATAAAAAAAATAGCTCCTTGCGTTGCTACTTTTAGTTTCTTAATTTCGGGGATGCGGGACTCGAACTCGCGACCTCCTGGTCCCAAACCAGGCACTCTAGCCATCTGAGCTAATCCCCGAATAATAATTTTCAATTTCTAATTTTCAATTCCCGCATAGCGGGATAATGGTGGGCATAGATGGACTCGAACCATCGACCTCGTCCTTATCAGAGACGCGCTCTAACCAACTGAGCTATACGCCCATTAAGAATTTTCAATTTCTAATTTTTAATTTTCAATTCTCAATGTTTTATTTTTTTTAATTCCTGCGAAGCAGGACAATGGTGCCAGGGGGGAGAATTGAACTCCCGACACAAGGCTTTTCAGGCCTCTGCTCTACCACTGAGCTACCCTGGCATAGACTAATTTTGAATCCTTTACAGGACAAGTGCTTAATGTTGAATGTTTAATTGGTTAATCCACTACCACTGAGCGGACTGAAATCCGGCTTTAGCAGGACTGGCAAACGTCTGTAATTTTTCCATACAAAGAAAAATACCGGCCCCTTATATATCTATCCACTGTTTGAAATCAAGTTAAAATACTAGTTAAAATTTTTTCTTGTTTGCATCACAGAAATAGATAGACTGCAAATAACAAATTTCGAATTACTTCAAATTATTCCAAAACAATTTCAAATTTAATAAATCTACAATCCGAAATCCGTAATCAAATAATCCACCAATCCATTTTATTAAGATACCGATGTATGTCACAATTTGCCATCAGCAAACCACAATCCAAAAACCGACGAAGCAAACGATCCAAAATCAGTATCCCGTTCACGATCGTGATCCTGCTCTGCTTTATCTTTTTTTCTTTCTCTGCTAATGTTTCACAGATGATCTTTGCGAAGAATAAAGTAGATGTCTTTCAAGAGGATCTCAATCAGATGGCATTTTCTTTTCGACCTATAGATAAAAATGTGTCTACGTTTTTGCTGACCGTGCAAGACATCATGAAAAGTTATATGAGTGGAGACAATATTTTGCAGACCAAACAGAAAGAGATAGATTATTGTCTAAGCTATGTGCAAAAAAATAAAGAGTACCTAAAGAAAATCGGCTTCGCGAATTATGATCAACTGATGAATTTGATGGCTGATTTACAGAAGCACGAGAAAGAAGTCTTTGATCTGCTAGGGAAAGACACGCCACAAAACTACCTCGTCATCTTGGAAAACACGGACGAGAAAAGACCCAATGGATGATTTTTCTGATCATTTGCATTTATCCAGATCCAGTGAGCTCATATCAAAACGATGGAGATCGTAGATTCCTATTATCCAGATTTCATCGCATATAGGACACGTATCATGGCACCGGACTGGACAGCGCCATTTTTGCCAGATAGGAAAATATGATTTATCGCGGGAAATAAATTTGGCTTCTCAGATATAGATGGGAAAAATCTGAAAGACCTCTACGAACTCATGTTTAGCAAGACTTTCGATATGGCAAAGGTCGAGAAAACGATGCAACCCGATCTGTATAACAAACTTTTGTATCAAAATATCAAATGAGTCATCTTCCTCAGATCAGATCTTTTGGAGAAGATTTTGCCAGGATTTAAACAGAAAATCCAAGAACGGCAATTCTTAAATGCAGCAGTAGACCTTATCAGAAATGAATTGCGTGGGAACAAAAAGGAACTCTATATCAAAGAGGTGAAACAGTATGTCAGTAGTAACAAATTTACCATCTTAAAAAATATCGTAAATAGATTTGGCGATATTGCGAATAATCAATATCTCACGATCTATCTCTCCAACGTATCGCAAGCATTCAATGGTCTGCTCGCTAAAAATAAACTCTCCAATGTTTTCTCTCCGCAAGATATGTATTTCCGAGACATGAATTCGTCATACAATAAAGTAGATGGTTTTGTCCAGAAAGATATCCAGATCACGGACAGCAAAGACAATACCGTCCTCGAGACCGATCAAGATATCGTCCCTACAGAGAAATTGACCACAGGGACCTACGATATCCATATCAAATATTCACTGGCTATTCCTGATCAGTATCGGACATTTATCAAATCTCTCGAGGATAAATATAAGGTGACGCTGAAGGATAGAGAACAAGCAATCCTCGCCATGAAACCGGGGAATTATTATGAGACAGGATTTGGTCTGACGAAAAAACGACGAGAAACAAAATCCCAGATCTATCTTCCGCTCAACATAAAGATTCTGAATGTGACCGGAGAGCTGTATTACCAGACACCATTTTTTCCCCCCTTCGCGAACGGCCTGTTTTATCAGATGGGAACCACAGTGAATAATACGTCAAGAAGTATAGATATCAAAGTGGAAGTGAAGTAGAATTTTCAATTTCTAATTTTCAATTTCTAAACCCATCGATAACCCAATGTATGGGAGATTTTCGTAAGATATCATTCCAATATTATCTATTGACATTTGCTCACAAATAGTTATATATAGAACACAAAACAATCCTGATTTCCAGTCCAAAGTGCAACAAATTGTTATAAGTTGAGTTTAACACCGTAAAATGCCTCGTGCGCACATAAATAATTCAATGATTTTCTTGGTTTATGATTAATGATTTTAATAACCGCTTGAATTTCCGCCTCAGATATCTTCGAAAAATCTGTTCATTTTGGAAAGAAAACTCTTAACATACCATTTGTTTGTTCATTTGTCGCTCTTTCACAAGAGGCATATGGATGAGCGAAGTAGAATAATACTTTGAGGATAGATGAGACTCTCTCAAAGTCGTAAAACTCTTTGCCGTTATCTGCTGTAATGGTAAAGAGTTTTCATTTTGGAAAGAGTAACATCTCTCTAACTAGCACATCTCATACAACTTTTGCCGTTCTTACTTCTACCTTTCCACCTGCTAGATATTTTGTTTTTCTATCAACAATTGTCGCCATTCATCACTTACGCCAAGCTCAACTACTGTGAATTGTATCAACCTCAACATCACCTATTCTTTCACGATTATCAACTATTTCAGCTCTCTCGTCTATAATCTTAAAGTTCTCTTTTGGCTTCCCTCTAGCCTCGATTTTTCAACGTTTTCTGTATCATTTTTTGTACTTTAAATACACTTTCAAACTCGGCTCTCGATCCTTGATGTAAGCAAATATTGTTGTTGCACACACCATATCTTCTCAATCATTTTTCTTACGTCCTGCTATGACATGTGGAGCTCGCATCTCCTTCATTAAACATCTCTTAATCTCTTCCACCATCTTGGGATTCTTCTTGAGCTTACAACGTCACTTGTTGATCTCGGATCTACGATGATCATATTCTCTTTGTGCATGCTCTGGTTCATACTCTCCATTGTGTGAATTACGCACTATTTCTCTCCGTATTGAGGTTTTACTGAAGTCTAATATTTTCCCAATTTCTCGGTCTTTCCTCCCTTCACGTAATAGTGCGTATATCTGCCGTCTATCTCCATTAGTGATATGATGATACTCCTTCTTCATAGATGATTCTTATAGGTTAAATGACTACTATAACCTATAACTTTTCTGTTGCACTTGTTTCTATAAATTCGG